>DAOWLL010000304.1 GCA_030641945.1 Gammaproteobacteria bacterium
CCCGGGCTTCAATCAGGCGATAAAGTGCATTGTAGGTATAGCGACTGATTGGGTCGATTTCCTGGTTGCCGTAGTTAATCACCAGAAGTGCCTCGTCGGCGATGCGGGTGATGTTGCCCGCCGGGTCGAAGGTATAGTAAAGGTTCTGAACGGTACCGTTGTTCTTAAAAAGTTGTGCGTCAAGACCATTCAGATGGGACGGCCGTGTGGTATGCAGGCATGTTAAGCGGAACGTGAGCGGGTCGTATTCATAGTTTGTAATGACGCGGTTGCCGTATTCGATCAGGGTGCGCTGGCCTTTTGCGTCGTAGTCGATGTTTTTGACGAAAGGCGTGGCTGTGCCTGAACCACGCAGATTGACATTAAACCTCTCCAGCAGATTGGCCTCGTTGTAAACCGGCCGGGTGATGCTGTTGTCCGGTGCGATTGATTCAACCGGACGGTTAAGGGCATCGTAGCTAATGCTGGAGGTATAGCGCTTCGCCTGTCCATCAGAATCTGTTTCCAGTGCCACTTGTTCCGACCAGTTGGGAATGTTCTTGTAATCGACCGTCAACTGGCGGCTGCTGCGTAGCAGGTTGCCCTTGAAGTCATAGGCCTCTTGCCTGCCTGTCTCCGGATTGATTTCTATGTTAGTAACAACGCCAGCCCCATCGTAACTTTTAAAAACTTGTGTGCGCAGGTTGAGTTCAGCAGCGTTTGTTTGGCTTTCGCCGTATTCGATTTTCTGCACGAGGATGTCGGTGGTCAAGGTACGCGGATCAGATTGTTCGGAATCACTGCCTCGGACATATTGATGCACAGGACGGTGCAATTGATCGTATTCGCTCCAGAAATGATGACCGCGGTCGTCCCAGGCATGCAGTGCATTGCCGGTGATGTCGTTCAACTTCCAACGCGCCCCGGCCTCCATACTCGCCTGATGGATCACGTTGCCAAGCATGTCGTAGTCATAGCGCATGACAACCCGGTCCTTGGCGTCGATCACCTCGTGCTGATTGCCTTCGATGTCCAGCTCGACGCGGGTGGGATACTTCTCGTCAATGACACCTCCGTTCCGCTCAAATCGGTTGTGCTCCAGTGTAAGGAAGGGACGGCCCAATGTGTCGAAATAAGCCGTGGTAGGCGTGGCAGCATGGGCGGCTGCCTTGTTGGCGGCTGCTTGCTCCTGTGGCCCCAGCATACCGCTCTGTCGCTGGGCGTACCAGGTTTCCCAGGCGGCAGGTTGTGTCTTGAAGTATTCGTGTGTGTAGCCCGCAATGTCCGGATCTGTGCGCGGGTCTCCGGTCTGTGCGCCACTGGCAGAGACGGCTGCCGTATCGTTCACGTCATAGGTTGTCTGCTGCCACGGATCGAACACTACCTTTTCGTAGGTGTGGTTGGGATGCAGGGTGGCAATCACGCGTTCGACAGGATCATAGAAGAGCACCGGGCTTACGCCAATGCGGACGTCGAATTCGAAGCAATGGGTGTCCGTGAAGAACGGCTCATACCGGCGGACGGGCTTGCCTTTGTTGTTGAACACCGTCCAGCCGCTTCCCACCCAGCGTGGGAAAACGCTATTGGCGGTTATTTCGGGTTGGCCATCCGGCCCCACAATGATCTTGCCGGCTGCATCACGCTTGGGCACCGCCCCTTGTTCCGCTTGAATTTTTTTCTGTATCTCGCGGCCGAAGCCATCGGAGTAACTGAAGCTGATTTGTATCTTTAGGCCATCGGTCGGAAGCGGATTGCTGACATGGGTTTCGCGCGCCAAGGTGGCGGCGAACGTCGGTTGCCATTTGCCGGGATCTTGTGGGTTAGCTTGACGAGTGCGATGGAAGCAATGCAGGTCGTAGATAATGCGCGTGGTTGCATCCTTGAGCAAATCGGGTGCAAGTGTGCGCGGGTCATTTGCATCGTAGAACGCGTTGATCTCGGCGTCGGTCAGATCCGCTTTGAAGCTGAAATCGAGCCGATCGCCTTTCACGGGATTATCTTCCGGCTTGCCCATGACGGCGGCACCGACTACCAGGCCAAGCGCGTCGAATCTCACTTCGGTGCAATTGCGATTAGGGTCCATCATTAATTCTGGCTGGAGCACGCGGTAGTCATTGCCCTGTCTTACGAGAGGCTGAAGTGGATCTTGGTCACGCTCTCCTACGGTGATGCGATTACCGATTGCATCGCGCGTTTCCTGCATCAGCAGATCGTACTTGTCATAATCGATAAAGCTTTCTGTATGCCAGGTGTTGTCTGTGTAAAACGGATCGCGATAGCGATGCGGCAGGAAGAAGTGCTGGCAGGCATAGTTCATTTCTTGGACTGGATCATCACCGCTATTTGGCGAATAGTACACGCGGCCGGAGGGTATCCACCAATTGTTATCTCCCTCACTATGAACGTATCTCCCTTCGCTGGCGAGTATTGAGTCCAGATCAGCTTGAGAGACTTTTCCACTATCGACGCAAATCTGCTTGGCAAGTTCAGGCGTATAAGCCAGTTTGTAGCTCTCGCCGGGGAGTGCGAGTGATTCAGCATCACCCAACGGAAGAAGATTGGTGAGGTCGTTTTTGCGATAGCGCGTGCGAACATGCTCGATCAGACGCAACCGTGTGTTCACCACAACATCATTGATTAAACCGCCCGGCTCGGTTTGCGGATTCCACTGCTTTCTCCAATCCCATTGTTCGTAAGGAATCGTATTCGCCGCTGGTGGTTCATACTGATCGGGAGGAACCATGGCCGTCACGAGATCACTCAGCTCCGTCCAGTTGAAACGTGTGCTCGCCGTAGGTGGCTTCACTACTTCGTAAGTGCGGGCCTCCACTGGCAGGGCGACTCGATACCAATCGGCATGGTCATCGTGGTTGGTAAATTGATTGAGCGTCAGCGTGAGATGGGTTTGATTCTGTTCTGGCTGGCGTCCTGGAACGTTTGCACGGGGATAACCGATAGCGAGCGACCTTAGCACGTTTCCAAAATTATCCACCTCTAACGTCAGCGCATGGCTGATACGCGGGTCGGTCGAATTGCGCTCGTAGTGATAATTGATGGCTTCGCGAGGATGGATGAAGAACACACCGTGACGGTTGTCTTCTCCGGGCTGTAAACAACAGATTGTGAAATTTTGCTCGGTGACGGTGTAGGGATGCGGTTCTTTATCCGTGCCATCAAGGGCGTAAACTTCCTGGCGCAGCATCAATCCTTTCAGGGAGCGGCAGGCCTCACGTTCTTCGTCAATAGTTAAACCATCGGGAAGCACGGTGTCGTCGATGAGGAGTTTTCGCGTTTGCTCGTCGGTCAAACCTGGCTCACGGTAGTATTCGCCGATATCATCAGCATCCAGCAAACCTGCGAAGAAGTTGGAAATGTGGCTGCGGTCGATATAAGCACCGGTATGAAACCACGTTCTGGTTAGAACCGGCGGCACATGTGAGGATTCCTCGATATTGTCGCCGGCCGGGAAGTCCTGGCTTTGAGTCAGGGCTGCATACTCCTCAGTGTCCCACTGCTCAACCATACCAAAGCCACGGAACTCACGATCGCTGCCATCAAAATAGCCGTGGTGGTAGGCATATCGGGTGACGAAGCGATTTTTAC
>DAOWLL010000204.1 GCA_030641945.1 Gammaproteobacteria bacterium
CTCAGGATGAGCGGAGATGGCAGATGCCGGGAACGGCAAAGCCTTATCCCGGCCTACGACCTGCTCTAATTGACAGTCTGAAATTTTACCGCAGAGGCAGGGGAAGAGCATAGAGCAGTTAATAGTGAACAGTTAATAGTGAACAGTGAAAAACGAATAATGAATAATCTGCAGTAGTTTCGCAGGTCTGCATAAGTGAAACCTTGTTCTTCGACAGACTCAGGACGAACGGCAATAAATAGGCCCTGTAAATATTCCTGTGGCAAAAACTCCCGGATTCAACTTTGCATCATCCGGGCTACACACTATTCACTGTTAACTATTCACTATTCACTGCCCTTCAACTATGCCCCAGCAAAATGATGATGCATGGTTGCATGCTTGCTGTGGCTGGGCTTGTTAGCAACGCGCTGGTTGTTCAAGGCATTTTCATGCTGCCATACGGCATAACCCAGTGCTCTTAGACGATCGGCAAGCTGATGCTCTTCTGCCTTGGCCTGATCACCATTAATCGGATTAATTCTTGCGTAATATTCCGGGGCCAGGCGACGCGCATATCGTCTTACAAACTCGTGGCTCTTGTAACCGACCAGGTGATAATTGAAACGCTTATGTGGTGTATGCCGTGTTTCGCCAACAAAAAGGCACGGCATGCCTTCTTTGTATTGCGGGTTGGCCTTAACAAATTCGTCGAATTTCAAGACTTCCTTATCAAGCTCAATAACATAAACATTATGATGCGCTGTTTCTGTTGTGTGTGTCATGAATATCTCCTGTGTATGTGACTTTTCAAACGTATTTTTACTTTCTCTTTCTAATGGTTCTGCCAATACCCCCTGTTGTTTTGTTCATGTGTCAAATCGATGCTTCGATGCAGCCGTTGTTCAATAATGCGTCTGAGTTCGATCAGTCCGCCAACTTCGTTTTCAATCGCTGCGCGTAACTTCTGGTCGTGGCCGGGTAGCCATTTATTTTTGCTGATACCTCCACAACCACATGCGCAGTACCTGGGTTGTAATTTCCGTGCCATAACGCACCTCTTTTTAACTAATGATTATTCGAGATACTTTTGTTATGGATAAAGAATATCGCTGGCGCAGGGTCGAAACTTGACCAAATACGCCAATCGTTTGTCAGCAGATGGAGACTGTAACTATCGAAAAAACAGGCTAACTGGAGAGCCTGTTAGGGTGCGTATGTTTGATCTGGATGAAAAATGTGGTGTTTTTGGATAGAGGAAACTTTTATGTTGTTAAAAACATAAAAACCTTTTTACCACAGAGGCACAGAGGCACAGAGAAAAGCATTGTATTGTTAACAGCGCCACAGGCGCAGTTAACAAAGTAAAACTCTGTGCCTCTGTGGTGAATATTTTTTCCTCTGCGTGCCTCTGTGGTGAAAAATCTTTTTCAGAAGCCCCTCAGGCTAAATCCTGACTCACAGATTATTCCTTTAACTTGATCAGCAGGTGCCCCTGTTTGACTTCGATGGCCTCAACGCCGTCGGCAAAGGCTTTCCAGAAGCCCGGTTGCTGGCCGAATTCCTCTATCAGGTCGACATTTTTTATACCACCCAGCCAGGCATTCGGTATGGGTACGCCCCAGCCGCTGACGCCGCGGAGCTTTACGACTGGATTTCCTGTTGCATACGCCAGTTCGACGCCTGCGGTCAATTTGACCGTGTTACCGCCCAGCAGCGGAAATTCTTCATCCAGGTGAACCAGCAGTTTGGCGCTCGCCAGCTTGTCAGACAAGTCGATTGCAAGGCGTGTAGCCAGGTCAGTGTTGTTTGCGAGTAGTGCATTAAGCTCTTTCTCGCTCAGCCGAATTTCACGGCTGGCACCCTCTTCCGTGTATGGCTCAGGTGTTAAAGCGCCACCAGCTTTATTCGTGAACGGCCGGGAGCGCGAAGCCCTGCGATCGGCCTGAGTTTGAAAGCGTTCAAAGCGTTGCAGTTTTTCGTCAAGAACCTGTTGTTCATTGGTGTTTAACGTGACCGGCTTGAATTCAGACGGTAGCAGTACAGTGTTCAGTATCCATGCACTGAACAAGGTCAATAGTATCGCCAGCAAAATGAAGGTACTGAGCTGCCATACATTAAAGCGCCTGGTTGGCGCAGCGTCTGTGGCTGCGACATCTGGTTCTTTATCGTCGATATTCATAGGGATGAATCTTGCCAGTTAGCGCAAAATGATAAGGCCGGGCTGAAAGTATATCATCTGGCCCATACCGGCATTGTGGTCAAATCTATATCGAATATTGCTGTGCCAATAAACCAGGTTTGCAATGTAATCAGCACGATGGCAATCAGGTTGATGATAAAACCGGTTTTGATCATGTCGCGGATGTGTAAGCGCCCGGAAGCAAATACAATAGCATTTGGCGGCGTGGCGACCGGCATCATGAATGCCATCGACGCAGATAATGTGACTGGCAGCATCAATAACAGGGGATTGATCTCGATTTGCTTTGCGACCGAGGCGACAACGGGCAGCAGTATCTGTGATGTTGCGGTATTGGAAGTCACTTCTGTGAGGAAAACAACAATAGACGAAATGCCAGCAACCAGTGCTGTTGGTTCCAGATCTTGCATACCCATGAATTGCTGTCCGATATATTCAGACAGACCGCTCACAGTAAAGCCTTTGGCGAGTGCAAAACCGCCGCCAAAAAGCAGCACGATGTTCCATGGTAAATTGCTGATGATTTCGCTGTCAGCAATACGTGAAAAGCGTTGCCTGTTTCTTGCCGGAATGCAGAACAGAACAAGTGCAGCTGCTACCGCGATGGTGCCGTCATTAATCAGGCTGGCGTTGTCGAACAGGTTTGACCAGCCCGGGATGGTGAATCCGCCAATGATGATATCCTGGCGGAACATCCAGCAAAGCGCGGTGAGTGAAAATACAACAGCAACGGCTTTCTCTTCATAGCTCATGGGCCTGGAAGACGTGTCGCGAATTTCGCTGGTTGAAAACTGCAGTGTGCTAAAGCCCCTGCCGGTATAGCGATATGATATGACCAGCCAGGTAATAATCAGCATGCTGAAAGATAGCGGCAGGGCGAAAAACAGCCATTGTGCGAATGTGATCTCAGGTGCATCTGGAAATGTGATCAGGAAGATACGCTGCATCGCAAGATTCGGCGGTGTGCCTATCAGTGTGCCGGTTCCTCCAATCGAGCAGGAATACGCGATACCCAGCATCAACGCCGTCAACAGGTTCTGTTTATCACTCTCAGATAATTGGTCAGCCGCGCGTGAATACACGGCAAGGCCGATCGGCAGCAGCATGGTTGCGGTTGCTGTATTAGAAATCCACATCGATAAAAATGCGCTGGTCGCCATAAAGCCAAGCACCATGAACATCGCACTGCCATGAAACCAGCTGATTACGCGCAGCGCAATACGCGTATGCAAATCCCAGCGCTGCATTGACAGCGCCAGCACAAAGCCGCCAATGAACAGAAAAATCGTGGAATTCATATATACAGCCGCGACTTCCGTGCCGGAGGTGATGCCCAGTAAAGGGAACAGTACCAGTGGCACAAGCGCGGTCGCAGCCAGGGGTAATGCCTCGGTTACCCACCACACCACCATCAAGCCGGTGACCGCGGCCATGTTGGTTGTATTGTCAGAAGGAAATAGCGGGACTAATTGCAGCAGGGCAAATACAGCAGGCCCGAGAAAAAAACCCGTAGTAGCAATATTGGTTTTAATGATCTTGTTTCACAAAATACATAATTGTGAGAGCAAGGCTGATTAATAATAATGTGGCCGACAATACTGTCAGCGCTTCAGCCATGGTAATGCCAAAAATCAGCTCAGGTGTATATCCACAGGAAGCTTCAACACGAAACAGGGCGGGAAACCATGAATCGAGTGCGAACCAGGAAGGCAGGCCCAGGTCAAACCCGCAATCGCCAAAGACAAAGCCCCGCTCAGTACCCAGCAGCTGATATGAGCGCTCCAGCAGTGCAGCGGCAATGAACACGGTGAGTATATGTGCGATAAGGCTGGACCACCTGTTGTTCAATACATAAGCGTTAAATGCGACCAGTGTTAAACATAACACCCAGATGCGGACCTGAATACACAGCACGCATGGTAATTCTTCGAGTACATATTGATAAAATAGTGCAACGGCAATAAAAGAGAGCCCCAGTGCGACGAGTGCCAGCCAGTACCATCGGCTGTGCGCAATTTTCTGTAATTTATATAGCATTGTATTTAAACCGGATCGCAAAAGAATCAAATCTTATGTGAATATGAACTACTCTACAAACATGATTACCAGGGATTCCCATTCCTGCCTGAGATTCATGTTTTCAGGATACGATGTGCCTGCTTGCCGGTGCCAGTATCTGGAGTTCCAGTCATCGCCTTCCTTGCGGTGCAGATAGGCATGAATACGGGCCGTGGCGGTATTATCCAGTTGCTGAACGATTTCATGGGCAGTGTTCCAGTCACCTGTTGCGTCATACCATAATGCCTGTAAACAGGGATCGAGCTGATGCGGGCATTCATTTAACTTCAGGCTGTGGATAAATTCCTGGTAGTTCATTTTCAATTCGTTAATTTTTACCCTATCTTAGTACCAGGAACA
>DAOWLL010000280.1 GCA_030641945.1 Gammaproteobacteria bacterium
CTTGCCAATTCTAACCTTGCCGATGAGATCGAACTTGTTAAATTCGCACCAACCTCCCTATCTACAGAAGAGTTATCCAAACTCTGGTCTGTGCTCTTTCAGGTCCAATACACCCTATCAGTTGCATATCAGAGTGCTGTGGTTTTAATCGAGAGTGAAGATACGCCCCAAAAGGCACTTCCTGTGCGCGAGCGCAACCTTTATGTTTTCCCATACCGCCAGCCTTTCATTGACCATGTCGTATCCCCTGACCAGTTAATCACTGCAGGAAGTACGTTAGTAATCCATGGAAATAAATTGCGAGGTGATGTTACACTTGTGCAGATCAGTGGTATTGAAGTTCTGCCAATATCTCAGGATGTGAAAGAAACTCAAATCAGTCTACCAGTACCTCCAGGTTTGAAACCTGGAATTCAGGGTGTACAGGTGATTCATGAAATGATGATGGGCACCCCGCCAGTACCACATCGCGGCGTTGAATCAAACATCGCAGCTTTTGTTCTGAACCCGATTATCACATCAGTTAATGTCTCCAACGTCCAGGATAGCGGCAATGACGCACTTTCGGCAGACCTGACAATACATATCAATATGACGATCGGCAAGGCACAGCGGATTTTCTTACTTCTGAATGAGATATCAAGCGGTATTCCTGAAGCACACACATTTGTTGCAGTACCTCGTAATGCAGATGTCAGTTCTATTACGATTCCCGTAAGTGGCGTGAAAGCTGCAGAGTATCTTGTGCAGATGCAGGCGGACGGTGCCACGAGTCCACTGACCGTGGATACGAATCCAGCCAGCCCAACCTTTAACCAGTATATTGGGCCGAAGGTGACCATACCATGAACGCCAAAACGACCAATGACTGGCATGAGGCTAATCAGCGCTATCTGATGGCTTCGCTGGCTAAAGTGCGAGAAGTGCTGAAGCATCAAGCAACGCAGGAACAGAACTCTTCTGATAAATACAAACATAATAACAATGCACAGCAAGTTCTGCAGGAGGCAGCCTGCACAATGTCAGAACCATCTGCACTGGAAACGCTAATGGCGATATTCGATCTGTCATCTTTTGAGCGCGATGTGCTGCTTTTGTGCGCCGGAAGTGAGCTGGATTCTGACTTTGCATCCCTGTGCTCGGCTGCACAGGCAGATCCGCTTCGGACCTTTCCGACTTTCAGTCTTGCACTTGCTGTATTACCCGATCCGCACTGGAATGCGCTCACTCCTGAAGCGCCTCTGCGCCGCTGGCGATTGATCGAAGTAGGTAAAGGCAATGTATTCACTCTCAGTCCTCTGCGTATTGATGAACGCGTGTTGCATTACCTCATGGGTTTGCAGTATCTTGACGAACGTCTGGCAGGCATTATCCAGCCTTTATTTACATCAGGTGTACTGGTGCCATCACATCGCGATCTCGTGCAGAGACTTACGATGATATGGTCAAAAGCGGCAGATACATCTGCCTTATCTGTTGTTCAATTATGTGGTGATGAGGTTTCAAGCAAACGTGCTATAGCATCAGCAGCCTGTACAGTGTTGGGGCTAAATCTAAAAGTGCTGTCTGCCAGCTCTATTCCATCTGGTCCTGACGAAGTCGAAGCCCTGATCCGGTTGTGGGAGCGCGAGGCTGCACTGAGTTCGAGCGCTTTGCTCATTGACTGTGAGGAGATGGATACCACTGATCCGGCGCATGAGAGATCAGTCAACAGGTTGATCGAGAGCATGAGCGGTGTACTTGTCGTTTCAGGCCGGGAACGGCGGCGCACGGGGAAGCGTCCGGTTATCACTATTGATGTAAGTAAACCGGCTCCTGACGAGCAGCGAGAAATCTGGCAGAACATGCTCGGCAAAAAAGCATCAGACCTGAATGGCCATTTGGAGGTTCTGGTGTCGCAGTTCAACCTGAATACAGCCACTATTCGCAATACCTGTGTTGAATTGATGGGAAGCATGTCTGATGATGATAAAACCATCTCTGGCAACGTTCTGTGGGATGCTTGCCGTATGCAGTCGCGCACGGGTCTGGATGATCTCGCGCAGCGCATTGAGCCTGCTGCGACCTGGGATGATCTGGTGCTGCCAGAGATGCAGCGTCAGATCCTTCGTGAGATCGCTTTGCATGTGCGGCAGCGCTCCAGGGTATATAAGAACTGGGGATTTGCAGGCAAGGGTTCTCGCGGGCTTGGCATCAGCGCGCTGTTTGTTGGTGCGAGCGGGACTGGGAAGACAATGACAGCAGAAGTGCTGGCAAATGAACTGCAGCTTGACCTTTACAGGATCGATCTTAGCCAGATTGTGAGCAAGTACATTGGCGAGACCGAGAAGAACCTGCGGCGTGTATTCTACGCTGCCGAAGAAGGGGGGGCGATCCTTCTGTTCGATGAAGCTGATGCGCTGTTCGGAAAACGCAGCGAGGTGAAGGATAGCCATGACAGGTATGCCAATATCGAGGTGAGCTATCTGCTCCAGCGCATGGAGACTTACCACGGTCTTGCGATACTGACTACGAATATGAAAAGCGCACTGGATACGGCTTTTCTGAGGCGGATACGTTTCATAGTCCAGTTCCCGTTCCCCGATGCAGCGCAGCGTGCAGAGATATGGGAACGCATCTTTCCTTCCAGCACGCCGACCGAGAATATTGATGCTAACATGTTATCAAGGCTGAATGTGGCAGGAGGCAACATCTACAACATTGCACTAAACGCTGCCTTTCTTGCGGCAAACGCGGGGGAACCGGTGCGCATGATACATCTTTTGCAGGCTGCACGAACCGAGTATGTCAAGCTGGAGAAGCCATTAACTGAAGCTGAGAGCGGGGGCTGGGTATGAGACAAAAGAATATCGAACTGCATATTGAAGAACTTGTACTGCTCGGCTTTGAACCAGGCGATCGTGAACGCATCGCAGAGGCGGTGGAGAGTGAGCTGGAGTTTCTCTTTGCCAGGCAGGGAGTACTGCAGTTGCTGGAGGCTGGAAGTGAGATCGATAAACTGGATGGTGGGTCTTTTGATGTGGCTGCGAACTCAAGAGCTGAGGTGATTGGCAAACAGGTGGCACGGGCGGTATATGGAAGGTTAAAGTTATGAATGCTTTAATGAAAGTACCGGTAAAGACAAAAACTTCATCGACTCCACCTTATACTCTCACTTTGAAAGGACTGATTCAACGAAAATGTACTGATGGGGAGTACCCTGAATACAGTAAGAAACGGCTGCAGCAATTCTTCAATAATTCGACCGGGCTTTCTAATGTGCCACCGATCGTGCATGATGTGCTGCGCTCACCGGAGCAGCAGCTTGATACTGTGACGTACTCGTTCATAGAAGCTAGTTTGGGGTATGATGTTAGTGGCGTGCAGACGGGTGCGGGTGCAAAGGTTGTAGAGACGGTTCGCGCGGTGCAAAAGGAAGGAACTGTTCCGACAGGAAAGGAAGAAAAGCCATTCACTAAATTCTTAGTCCCTACAAAACAAGCTAAAAAACCATCTGCACCACAGGAAAGGAAAGTTAGTGAATCCCTTCCTCCTGTTGAAGAAGAAACATTAAAGGAAAGTGCTGTAGAAGCCACTGAAGAGAAAGAAATTCCCAGTGCGCCTGCTACACCTGAAAAAGAAGACTCTGAACACCAGGCTGTCGTTCGGAAATTGAAAATAAAAGCGAAACACCAGAAAACACCATCTAAGAAGCCAGAGCAAAAACAAAAAGAAACCATACTAGCGGCAAATCTAACACCTGATAAAATTGATACGCAAAAAGCTTACAGGAAACATCTCGATGAGCTGGAAAAAGCACA
>DAOWLL010000406.1 GCA_030641945.1 Gammaproteobacteria bacterium
CTCGTTTTCCGGGATGTCGTTCGCGGGTCGTTTATCGCTCGAATTTTTAGCGACCCATACACGGGCGTCATTGCGTAGGCTCTCACTCATCAGGGTCAACTTGGTCTGATGATCACTATAATGCGGGATGCCGGTGGGATGTATTTGGACAAAGGACGGATTCGCAAGGTAAGCACCCTTTTTATATGCCCGAAAAATAGCGCTGGCATTGGATGAAATGGCGTTCGTGGACAAATAAAACACGTTGCAATATCCGCCGGTCGCCAACACCACCGCATCGGCGGCATACGGTTCGAGATCGCCGGTAATCAAATTACGGGCGATGATCCCGCGGGCCTGATCGTTTACGACCACCAGATCCTGCATTTCATAACGCGGAAACATCTGGACCTGTCCACCGGCGATTTGACGCGACAGCGCTCCGTAAGCACCCAGCAACAGCTGCTGGCCGGTTTGTCCCCGGGCGTAAAATGTCCTGGATACCTGGACACCGCCAAAGGACCGGTTGGCCAAAAGCCCTCCGTATTCCCGGGCAAACGGCACGCCCTGGGCCGCGCATTGGTCGATGACGTTGTTGCTCACCTGGCCCAGGCGATACACATTGGCTTCCCGGGCGCGGAAATCACCACCCTTGATCGTGTCATAAAAAAACCGCCGGATACTATCCCCGTCATTGGCATAGTTCTTGGCCGCATTAATGCCACCCTGGGCAGCGATGCTGTGAGCCCGTCGCGGACTGTCCTGGATACAAAAGGTCTTAACATTGTAGCCCATCTCGGCGAGACTGGCCGAAACCGATGCGCCGGCCAGGCCGGTGCCCACGACAATGACATTAAATCGGCGCCGGTTGGCCGGATTGACCAGCTTCATTTCCATCCGATGACGGTCCCATTTCTCAGCCAGCGGGCCACCCGGTATTTTTCCATCCAGCTGTTGCATGGCATTCTCCGTATTTGATTACCCGAATAATTGCGCAATCTTCGGCTAATTTAAGTTCATCAAGAAATTTTCTAATGAACGCCTTAAAGCTGTTAAGTTGATGAGTTGGTAAGCTGGTAAGAGTTTGAAAAGGATTAAATCCTTTATAGCTTACGAGCTTATGAGCTAACCAGCAATGAGCTGTCCGGCTTTGCCGGACTACGCTATTAACCACAAATAAATCGGTAAAATCCCAAACCCAATTCCGAATGCAAACGTCACCACCAGCCCCAGCGCCATGATCAGCGGCATGTAGCGGGGGTGATTGACGCCGCAAGTCTGAAACAGGCTCCAGAAGCCATGACTGATGTGCAGGGCTACAATAACCATCGCCACCACATACATTAGCACCCAAAGAGGGTTGGCAAAGGTCGCCGACATCTGCTGGTAAATAGGCGCCACAGTCTTGTCGACAAATGTAAATTTAAACAGATGGAAGATGACAAATAAAAGGATCAACACACCTGTATATGGCATGGTATAGGACCCGATCGTCCGCCCGCCGGGATTTTGATACATTTTGTATCTCGTCGGTCGCGCCTTTAGGTTCTCGAAAAAGAGAATAGTGCCGACGACAATATGAACCAATCCCAGCGTCGCCAACCCGATATTAAAAACGGTCAGATACGGCTGCAGCGAATGCAGTTTGGCCGCATATCCATTGAACGCTTCAGCCCCGGCAAAGGCCATAACATTGCCAAGCAGGTGCACCGCCAGAAAACCGATCAGACCAAGACCGGTGACGGCCATTAGCAACTTTTTACCAACAGATGACCCGAGAATAAACAGATACCTGTTCATGGGTTCCCTCCCTTGGGTCAAATCAGCGACCACCAGCAGCGCTGGGGGTATGAGGAAGGCCCCTCGATGGGGCCAGGGCCACGCTCTGCTGGTGGTCGCTGATTTTTATAGGTTAATTGAATCAACATTAAAATTGTAAACTCACTTGACCAACTATCTCGACTTACTCGAAACATGCATTCCCACCAACCTGGCAACCACGACGACCAGATAAAGCTGGCCGACAACGGCCTCCAGGATTGAAAATGAGCTTGCCAATTCAGTTGCCGGTGTGATGTCGCCGTAACCCAGTGTGGTAATTGTCACGAAACTGTAATAAATGGACCACATCTGAGAACCCTGCTCCAGGCTCATGGCCACATTAAAGGATGCCGAATTAATCAACACCAAAAGCACATAAACAAATGACCACATGAATGCCATCAGGAGATAAACCAGCACGGCCGCATAAATGACTTCTATTGTCACATCCTCGGATTTGAATATGAACGCCAGAGTATTGATGATCACCATTATTAAAAGAAGAATCCCGCATATTCTGCCAATAGCAAAAACCAAATTGCTCTGATAGAAATATTGCAACCACAACGATATGAGCATCGCCATTGCCAATAACGCCCCAATGTATATGTGCCGCTTTTTGTGGCTGAAAGTATACACCATGGATATATAGATTGCAGTAATGAAGATATCCAGGAATATACGGAGGGCCGCAAACTCTTTCAAGATGGGGACGAGGATAATCGTCCCCAGTATTAAACAGATCAGGATGAGAAAGCGTTCTTTTGAACGTGATAAGGGAGTTGTTGGGTGTAGTCCTGTTTTCATGCCACCAGCCTATTCTATTTACAGACGGTTTCAACGAATGGTGATATTAAGAAAACATCTATCAACGGCTGACAACCGCCTTTATAGATGTATCTTTTC
>DAOWLL010000085.1 GCA_030641945.1 Gammaproteobacteria bacterium
ACCCGATTGAAGTAACCGCACAGGAAGTAGCCAATATTAAAAACCACAAGGAATTCCGTGTTGCTCATGAGTTCATGATGCTGGAAAGAGAAAATAACGCCAAACTGCAATGGTGGCATGCACTGCGGCAGCTAGATAAAAATGATTATCCTGTCGCAGCAAAACTGGCACAGCAATGGCAATGGGATGAAATTGCAATATTTACCGTCGCTAAAGTGAAATACTGGGATGACGTTGAACTGCGTTTCCCACTGAGTTATTCCGATAAAATTCATGAGAACGCGATACAGCAGGATCTTAATCCAGTCATACTGTATGGCCTGATTCGCCGCGAAAGCGCATTCAATAAAGATGCGCATTCACCTGCAGGTGCACGAGGCCTGATGCAGATAATGCCACGAACAGGAAAGCAGATCGCCAAAGATCTTAATGAGCGCTGGGCAGGTAAAAACAGCCTGTATGACCCTGTGAAAAATTTAAAGTACGGTTCGTATTATTATCAAAAGCTGTTTAATCAATTCAACGGACACTATGCGCTTGCCCTGGCAGCCTATAATGCCGGACCTAATAGAGTGAAAAAATGGCTGCCTGATGAGGCAATACCGGCAGACATCTGGATTGAAACCATTCCATTTCGTGAGACCCGCGAGTATGTAACAACCGTACTGGTATACGCCATGATTTATCAGCAGCGCATGCAATCTGATGAACTCACAATGGCTGATTTGACACGTGAAGTGCAGCCATTAATTAATGTCGCCTCAAATCAGGATTTTTAAATAATATTTAATCGATAAATATACTGGATGCCCGCTTCTGCGGGGATGTCCTTCGACCAGCCCAGGACGAACAGTATTTTTGTAGCCTGGATGGAGCAACGCGTAATCCGGGATTTTTTTGCGATAACATGCATTATCCCCGTATTACATAATACAGCCATGCATTACGAATTACGTCCTGTGTCGCCTTACAGGCTGTCCTTCGGAACGTTCGAATTCTTTGCAATAAACAGCAACACAGTTAATTACTTTTGTTCTAATCCGTTCAGCACATCGCGCACATAATCAGCGGGTGCGTGTAAGTCAACACTGGCCTTTGTGGCCAATGCCTGACTGTCAGTCAATGCTTGTTCCAGTTAATGCAGCTTAGAACAAACGTTAGTGCATAAAGTTCGATGCCATTAAAATATATTCTTCCAAATAATATATCTTGTTAGTGGAACAATTAATCCCGGTATTTTTCTAATCACCTGTATATAAATGTATTTTTTGTTCTTTAGAACAAATCAGGTACTTTATTAATTGCTTCACACGACATACTTATCCGCTATTTTCAATAACCATCAAAGTTATTGCATGCTTATTTGTGCTTTTAAACTCGACGTTTGCCGCAGAATCAGTAACTGATGCTGGCAACGTCTCAACCAATAATGAGAACAGGTTAAGCATGACCGAAAAATATAATTCTGGATGGGCTGTGTACATTGACAACGACCTGTTCTCTTCTGCAGAAACAGACCGTGATTACACGGGTGGGCTTGCAGTTACTCTTTCTGGTCAACGCGCGCAAGAATTTCTGTTATCGACTGACAACTGGCTTGATACCATTGATAGATGGGTGCGATTTGACACGCTGTATCAAAAAAGCCCCCATTTCCAGCTGCACAGCTTTGAATACGGATTTACTTTATTCACGCCCAGAGACACCAGCATCGCTGAACCAATATTTGATGATCATCCTTATGCCAGCCTGTTCTTTATAGCCAATACAGAACAGACAGTCATTCCTGCAAATAAATTTTCTTATCAATCGACACTCACTCTTGGTATTCTTGGCTTACCTGTGGCCGAGGATGTGCAGGTATCCCTACATAAACTGACGGGTACAGCGTTGCCGCAAGGCTGGGAAAACCAGATATCATACGGTGGCGAACCCACTGCCAAATATACAGTTTCGGTGCAAAAGACACTGACTAACATATACCGACAGGGCAAGAGTGACTACGACATCAAAGCCAGCATGGAGGGAAATATCGGCTATAGCACGGATATAAATGCAGGATTTTCCGGGCGCTGGGGCCGTATTAACACACCCTGGTGGAGCTTTAACCCGCACCAGGCTGAATACATAAATCTGGGCGCTCCTGTGGTTGCCGACAGACTTGAAGGCTCAACGTCCGAATTTTATTTTTGGGCCGGTTTCAACATTAAATACCGCTTTTATAATGCCATCTTGCAGGGCCAGTTTCGCGACAGCGTAGTGACCTTTAGCAGTGACCAGCTTGAAAGCGTTATCTACGAAGGCTGGACAGGAATAACGCGAGAATTTGGCACAGGACTCAATGTCAGTTTCTTCGTACGTGGACGTACCGCTGAAATCAAGGGGCCCAATGCTCGCAAACCGTTATGGGGCGGTTTCATATTCAGCAAATCTTATTAATTTAAGGTATCGCCCATAAGTATGACAAAGCAAATGTGATTGGTCGGGTCAGAGTGGCATTTCATCGGGGACTGGCCCTATTGCTTACAAAATATCCCTGCAACATCCAAAATAGTATTAAACAGGTATTTTTCAGGTGATTGTCTATAAATCTACTATTATCTGACCAGTCGTCACTCATTGCCATGCGATTGGCGCAATGAGTCAAGGGAGAATAATGATGCAAGTGTACAGTGGAGCGTACCCAACATAATACTTACGGAGAAATGAAATGCTGTACCTGGAACAAACACGCAACAGGGCCATGTTCATGACCACCTCGACTATTGCGACTGTTACTTTTTTAATGGCAACAGTTCAAGGGATTAACGCTGTTGGCGTTTTATTAGCTGCCGCGGTTATCAATATACTCGTGTACTACGCGCTACCTGACAGGTACAGCAATGCTTACATAAAAAAGCATTCGAATCGTTTTTATCGATAACACTATGAGTAGGGTGGGCTCTGCCCACCCTACAAATCAAACATACAGCTAGCTATGTTTCAAATTATTTAAAGAGATCAGTGAGTAATGTTCTCTACTATTCGAAACAGCTGCTCTCTAACCTGGTTTTTCGTTTACTCAACCCAGGCGCCTTAACTGCTCTCTCAACTGTTCGATTTCTTCCAACATATCCAGCACCAGTGCAGCGCCGGCGAGGTTGATGTCCAGGTCATGTTGTAATCGCCGGGCCTTGCGTGCGCGTAGCAGGTTTTTACCGGTGAAAGACCATTGTTGTTGTTCGCGCTGCTGCTCAGTGGGCTCTACAATGCCTTCATCGACCAGTTCTATGATGTATTCCGTACGCACTGAACAAGCAATACTCATCTCATCCAGGGTAAACAAGCAGTCTTCATCCAATATCAATCCGGTTAGCGTTTGTTTTGGTGTCGTTGACATGTTTATACCCCCAGCTTCTGGCGCGGGTTAAAGTTGAGTTCATTTTTCATCTGCTCGTAGAGTGCCTTCGCCTTGTCACTGTCTGCATCCGGCAAACTGATTTTAAGTACGACGTAGAAATCACCCGCCGTCTTGGCGGGAATTCCGCGGCCTTTCAAACGCATTTTTTTGCCCGAGCTGGAGCCGGCCGGTATTTTCATTTCGACGATGCCGCTGGGGGTCGGTACTTTTATCGTGCCGCCGAGGGCAGCCTCCCAGGGTGTTACCGGTAAATCGAGATAAATGTCATGGCCTTCGACATGATAGATGCTGTGTGGCTTGAACTCGATTTCCAGGTATAGATCACCAGTGCCACCCTGGCCCATGCCAGCTGCACCCTGTCCGGCGAGTCGGATTTGCTGTCCCTGCTTAACGCCTTTGGGAATATTGACGTTCAGTGTACGGCTACGGGTCTGCACATGGTCCTGCTGGTCGACTTCAGGTACTTGTAGTGTGATCATACGGGTGGCGCCTTGAATGGCATCTTCAAGGTCGATCAGAATTTTTGCATGGTGGTCCTGGCCACGCGCATGGAAGCCGCCGGCCTGACCACGGCCACGCGTGAAGCCAGCCTGGCCGAACAGGGATTCAAAAAAGTCACTGAATACAGCGGAATCAGCCGCGCCTTCAAAGCCACCGCCGGAGAATTCAAAACCAGCATCCCAGCCAGGTGGCGGCGTGAAGTCCTGGCCGTCTTTGTAGTTTTGTCCAAGCTGATCGTAGGCTGCACGTTTTTCAGGATCCTTCAGCACCTCGTAAGCTTCGCCCATTTCTTTGAATTTATCTTCTGCATCGGTATCTTTGCTGATATCGGGGTGATATTTGCGTGCGAGCTTGCGATAAGCCCGTTTAATCTCATCCTGGGTGGCGCTTCGATCGACACCCATTATCTCGTAGTAATCTCTGAATTCCACTAACAGCTCCGGTTAATTTGAGGCATGATTATACCTCGCTCCTGTAAATATATAATGTGCGATATCAGGCGTTCAATGGTTAGTAAAGAAGGCCCGCAGGAGCAGCAAAGGGCTCTCACCCCTTAACTTTAACATCCGGGTACGGCCTAAACCGGAACATAGAAATAGTTTTATTTCAACGCAGAGGCCGCGAAGGCGCAAAGGAGGGAGAGTGTTATTGGCTTTTGACGCTATGAAACTATATGCCAGATAAAGTCGAAACTATTACACCCTGTTGATTCTCAGCTGCTTCACTTTTACTTCCTGAATACTATTCCCAGCATAATAATATCTTCTTCTTCATCATATAATTTGTAATAACGCTTTCCGCTTATGCTCATGCCGAATTTTTTTGTGAAGTCCACCACGATGCCGACTTCAGGAAAATATGCAGCAATAAATTCATCGTTATCCCAGTTGTAGCCTAATGATGCCCCGAGCGATATATATGGCGATACGTACCACTTAAATGCTAAACCAGCACCGAAATCCAGTGCTAATGCCCCTCCATTCAAATCTGAGTCCAGGTAGGTTATATCAGCATGACCTATCATATTATTTTTAAATGAGACTAAACCAAGCGACGTTATATTCAGGTCATTTTTATCGGAAGACGTGTTATGCGCAATTCGAAAATAGTATACATCTGGCTCCGGGTCAGCAGTAACATCTGAAAGCAGGAAAAAAGACAACAATATAGAAACTGTAATCTGAATATATAGATGGTTGCTGCTGATGCTTTTATTTTGTCTGGAAAAGAACATCGTAATCTTGTTTAATATCATCTGCGTTATTTTCTCTTGTTATAAACACGTAAAATTTATTTAACCTGGTGAGTGCTGACGATTAGCAGCTACCCCACATCGACTGCATTTTACTTTTCAATGACACACCCTTATCAGGACAGGATTCAATGATAAATGTTGACAGCTTAGTCATATGCTGGTCACTTTAAAGAAATGTACAGTGTATCTTTATTCTGAAGAATCCATGTACTTTTCTCGCCACCGAGAGACGGTGAGTAATAATTTATCCCTGCGGCCTCATTTGATAATTCCGTGATTACCATTTGTCGTACTTGTCACTCAACAGTGAAATACGTACAGTCTATTGAAATGATCCGAAGATTTATGCTGGTGATGCCATGAAATACCACAAACTCGGCCATACCGATATCGATGTCAGTGTGATTTGCCTCGGCACCATGACCTGGGGTGAGCAGAACACAGCTGCGCAGGCGTTTGAGCAGATGGATTATGCCGTCTCGCAGGGTGTGAACTTCTTCGATACTGCAGAACTCTATGCTATCCCGCCCAGGGCAGAAACCTATGGCCGCACGGAGGAAATCATCGGTGAGTGGTTAAAGGCTCGGGGTGGCCGTGACCAGGTCGTGCTGACCAGCAAGATCGCCGGGCCGGGGGAAGACTGGATACCTTATATCCGCGAAGGCCGCACCCGTTTTAACCGCCAGCATATTGTAGCGGCGCTCGATGCCAGCCTGCAGCGACTGCAGACGGATTATCTGGATCTCTATCAACTGCATTGGCCGGAGCGCCAGACCAACTTCTTTGGCAAACTGGGTTTTGAACCATCTGATGATGATTTCACACCTGTCCATGAAACCCTGCAGGCACTGAACGAGCAGGTGCAGGCGGGCAAGATCCGCTATGTAGGGCTGTCGAATGAAACCCCCTGGGGTGTGATGCAGTTTTTATCCCTGGCAGAACAGCATCAGTTGCCGCGCGTGGTCAGCGTGCAGAATCCATATAGCCTGCTCAACCGCAGTTACGAGGTGGGGCTGGCGGAAGTTTCCTGGCGTGAGCAGGCTGGTTTGCTGGCCTATTCGCCGCTGGGCTTCGGCGTACTCTCGGGTAAATACCTGGCCGGGGCCCGACCAGAGGGTGCGCGCCTGTCGTTGTTCGCGGATTACACGCGCTACAGTAATGAAGCAGCGATCGCCGCAACGGAAAAGTATGTTGCCCTGGCGCGGCAGCATCAGCTTGATCCTGCACAAATGGCATTGGCTTATGTGAACACTCGACCCTTCCTGACCAGCACGATTATTGGCGCCACGACCATGGAGCAGCTCAAGAGCAATGTCGACAGTATCAATGTGACACTGTCATCCGAGCTTGTGGAAGGAATTGAGGCGATCCACAATGACCACCCCAATCCGAGCCCCTGAAAAGACGTGAATAACTAACAGTTAATAGTGAGTAGCCTGGATGGAGTGAAACGTAATCCGGGGCTTTATTAATTGATCACAATTCCTGAGTTTTACGTTGCCTCATCCTCACTACGCTGCTCGCTGCAATGTCGCCACTTTTAGACTATTCTCTATAGTATCAATGGGTTGCATATATCCGATGCTAATATGAAGATAATCTAAAATAAATTCCAGTTCCTATGATTGATGATCTTAAAGGTGATGAATCCTGGCGCATGTTCCGCATTATCAGTGAGTTCACTGAGGGCTTTGATAAGCTCACGGATATAGGTTTTGCCATCTCCATCTTTGGCTCGGCAAGACTCAAGCCGGACAATATTTACTACCAGCATGCTCAAGAAATTTCCCA
>DAOWLL010000466.1 GCA_030641945.1 Gammaproteobacteria bacterium
CCTGATGTCATTGGACTTGATGTGGGTACCCGGCCGGATTGTGTTCCTGATGATGTGCTCGATCTGTTGGCTGACTACCAACAGCAAGGTTACGAAGTCTGGTTGGAGCTGGGTCTGCAGTCCGCGCATGATGCAACGCTGGATCATGTGAACAGGGGCCATGGGTTTGCTGAATACGAACAGGCAACGCTAAAAGCGCGCCATCGTGGCATTAAGGTTTGTACGCATCTTATTCTTGGGTTGCCTGGTGAATCCACCGAGCATCATATTGCTTCGCTCGAAAGAGTGCTGGAACTTGGAGTAGACGGTCTCAAGTTTCACCCTCTGCATGTTGTTAAAGGTACGCAGCTGGCCAATGAGTGGCGTCGCGGTGACTATCAGCCATTAACGATGGATGAATATGTCTCCGATGTTGTTGAGCTGATCAATCGTACACCAGCTGAGGTCATATTCCATCGCCTCACTGGGACAGCATCATCAAATGTTCTGCTGGCGCCTGAATGGTGTTCAAAAAAATGGCAGGTACTTAACCGTATAACAACTGCGCTGGCGAAACAGGCAAAACAGAATGATATGTACAGATATCAAAAGCTAATGCCCGGCTCTGTTTGTGCGGCCGTGTAAACATCGGCACATAGTTATGATAAGTAAAAATACAGACAGTCCAGACTTTAATAGAAAAGATCACTGGGAACATGTCTATTCTGAGAAGAAATCGACAGAAGTAAGCTGGTATCAGCAACATCCGCAGCACTCACTTGATCTGATCAAGGCCACAGGCGTTGATGTGTCGGCACGTATTATTGACATAGGAGGCGGCGCTTCCACACTGGTCGATTTCATGCTCGATGCAGGTTATAAAAATCTGTCAGTGCTCGATATTTCACAGGGTGCGATCGAGCAGGCGAAGTCCCGACTTGGCGCACGTGCTGACAAGGTTGCATGGCTTGAACATGATATAACGGCATTCTCACCGGATGAGCCATATGACTTGTGGCATGATCGTGCTGTATTTCATTTTCTGACTGACAAAATTGATCGCTCTAGCTACGTGCACACTATGTCCAGGGCTTTAAAACCCGGTGCACATGCAATCATTGCTACCTTTGATCTTAATGGACCAGAGAAGTGCAGTGGCCTCGATGTTGTGCGCTACAGTCCCGAAACAATGTCAGCCGTTCTGGGCGATAACTTTCGACTGGTTGAAACCAGCACTGACGAGCATGTAACGCCGCGTGCTTCTACGCAAAATTTTGTCTATTGCAGATTCATAAGGGTGGTGCAGTAATTATTATGGAACTTGTATGTCCCGCGGGTAACTTACCTTCGCTCAAGGCCGCTGTAGATAATGGCGCCACTGCTGTATACATGGGGTTTCGTGATGACACCAATGCGCGTCATTTTGCCGGACTCAATTTTGACGATAGGCGAGCAGAGGAGGGTGTTCGTTATGCACATGACCGCGGCGTAAACGTATTTGTCGCAATCAATACCTTTCCGCAGCCATCTGGCTGGTCACGCTGGCAGGATTCTGTTGATCATGCCGCTGATATGGGCGCTGATGCATTAATCCTGGCTGACATAGGTGTTATGGATTATGCATGCAGTCGCTGGCCTGACCTTCGACTGCATTTGTCCGTACAGGGGTCGGCAACCAGTGCGGAAGCAATTAATTTTTATCATGAAAATTTTGGGATTCAGCGTGTTGTATTGCCGCGGGTTTTGTCGCTCAAACAGGTTAAACAGGTAGCGGAGAGCAGTCCAGTGCCGATCGAGGTGTTTGGCTTCGGCAGCCTTTGTGTCATGGTGGAAGGGCGCTGTATATTGTCTTCTTATGTCACGGGCAGGTCACCCAACACATACGGCGCCTGCTCACCGGCTAATGCTGTAAGCTGGAATGAAACGCCTGACGGCCTTGAAACAAGGCTTAACAGCGTACTCATTGACCGATATTCACAGGGTGAACCAGCGGGATATCCAACCCTATGCAAGGGACGTTTTAATGTTGGTGGTAATACTTACTACGCTATTGAAGAACCCACCAGCCTGAATACGCTGGACCTGCTGCCGCAATTACAGTCTGTCGGTGTGGCAGCAATCAAGATTGAAGGACGGCAGCGCAGCCCGGCTTATGTCGCACAAGTGACAAAAGTATGGCGGGCCGCCATTGATGAGTGTATGCAAAATCCTGATAACTACAGTGCGAAATCATCATGGCTCTCGGTGCTTGAGAAGGTGTCGGAAGGTTCACAGACGACGCTTGGCGCATATCATCGACCGTGGCAGTAGAAAGGCAGTAGAAAGGCAGTGAATAGTGAATAGTGTGTAGCCTGGATTAGCGAAGCGTAATCCGGGGAGATATATAGCAG
>DAOWLL010000514.1 GCA_030641945.1 Gammaproteobacteria bacterium
CCATGCGTCCACGTATTTCGGTGCTGTCACGCGACCCGGACGGGACCCTGCGTGATGCACAAGTAAGGCAGCTGGCTACTTGCGAAAATATTTCGTTGATTCGGTTTGACGGCCCGCTGTTTTTTGCCAACACCGGTTATTTTAACGACACCATCCTCGATCGGGTTGCGTCCAAGCCTGATCTCAAGTTCGTAATTATCGATGCAGAAGGCATCAATGAAATCGATGCGACTGGCGAAGAAATGCTGCATGAACTGGATAAACGCCTGCAGTCAGCGGGTATTGAGCTGTTAATTGCGCGCGCCAAGAAGCAGATCATGGATATTCTGAAGCGTACCGGTTTTGTTGAAACCATGGGAACGGAGCGCTTCTTCCGCCTGCGCACGCATGCCTTTGAATATGCCTGGGAGAAGCTGGGTGATAATCATGCTGATACCTGCCCGTTGAAAGTTTCACAGCCGTTGAGTGACGAAGAAGCGATAGAATTGAAAGAGACAGAGGCCGAAGCGGCCAAATAGCTGAAGAATTTGTTGAACCACGGGGGCGCGGTTAGCTAAGTCAGCCTTTTCTATATACCAGCTCCCACACGCCGTGGCCCAGGCGTCGGCCGCGGTGTTCAAACTTTGTTGACGGGCGGCCTGTATTTTCCGCATAGTTTTCTTTGCCGGCGGTGTTGCTAAATCCTTTTGCCTGTTCCATTTCAGCAAGCATGTGCTCGGCATAGTCCTGCCAGTCAGTCGCAAGGTGAAACAGCCCGCCGGATTTGAGCTTTTGATAGACTCGTTGTATGAACTCCGCTTTAATAATACGGCGTTTATGATGACGTTTTTTGTGCCATGGATCAGGGAAAAATAATTGCACGCAATCGAGGCTATGATCAGGTATCTGCTGCTGCAGCACTTCTATCGCATCGTGGTTGATAACGCGCAAATTAGCGATAGCTGCATCATCGGCCAGGCGTAACAGGTGACCAACACCGGGTCGATGTACTTCGATACCTAGGTAGTTGTTCTGCGGATTGGACGCTGCCTGTTGCATTAATGAGTCACCATTACCGAAGCCGATTTCAAGGATTACGGGTGCAGAGCGCTTGAAGCAGGTATCAAGATCAAGCTGTCCCGGTTTGAAATCAATACCGTATATTGACCAGAGCTGGTCCAGAGCCTGCTGTTGCCCGCGAGTTAATCGGCCCTGGCGCAGTACGTAGCTTTTAATCGTGCGACGCGTTACTTGCATTGCTATGTATGGTTTCCAGGCCGCCCCGGGCAAGTGCAAGTCAGCAATTAATTGCGGAATGTACCGTATTCAGCAGTTTGGCTAGAAAAACAGCCCATCGACCGGTGATGATGCAGAGGCAAAGCGTTTTTTCGGCATACGGCCGGCGAGGAAAGCTTCACGTCCAGCCTCGGTGGCTTTTTTCATGGCCGAGGCCATCAGCACAGGATTTTTGGCCGCAGCGATAGCGGTATTCATCAGAATACCATCACAACCCAGTTCCATTGCAATCGCGGCATCAGAAGCTGTGCCCACGCCAGCATCGACCAGGATCGGCACATTGGCGTTCTCGATAATGGTCAGGATGTTATAGGGATTTCTAATGCCCAGGCCGGAGCCGATGGGTGCGGCCAGTGGCATCACAGCGGCGCAGCCGATTTCTTCCAGCCGCCTGGCGATCAGTGGATCATCATTGGTGTAGACCATGACGTCAAAACCGTCTTTGACCAGTATTTCGGCCGCTTCCAGGGTTGCCGTCACATCCGGAAACAGGGTTTTTTCATCGCCCAGCACTTCCAGCTTGACCAGTTTGTGGCCGTCGAGGAGTTCGCGTGCCAGCCGGCAGGTACGCACGGCGTCTTCAACGGTATAGCAGCCTGCCGTATTGGGTAGCAGGGTGTATTTATCAACAGGTATGGCATCCAGCAGGTTAGGCTCATCCGGGTTTTGCCCGATATTGGTCCGGCGGATGGCAACGGTGATGATTTCCGCACCACTGGCTTCAATCGCCTGGCGTGTTTCTTCATTGTCCTTGTATTTACCGGTACCGACGAGAAGGCGAGACCGATA
>DAOWLL010000599.1 GCA_030641945.1 Gammaproteobacteria bacterium
GATTACGATGCGCTTCATCCAGGCTACGGGTATGCGAAGCACGAGCGCCGGGGGCGTGTTTTTTTGGTTACTTTCTTTATACGAGTAAAGACAAATTCATCAGGAATGAATTTGTGCTGCAAAGCAGACCCGAAGGGCAAATCACAGGGATGTGATTTGCAACGTAACTCGCTCCAGCAGGAGCGAAAACAAAAGTTGGTAACCTCGATTAACATATGTTCGCGGCTAAAGCCGCTCCTACAGTTAATAATAAAAAACTCTGCGTCTCAGCGCCTCTGCGGTTAAAATTATTAATTATTCACTGCCCTTACGGTCGATCGTCTACGACCTCTTCTTTCGCGGCTACCAGGAAGTCCTGCTTGTGTATCTTCAACGCCATCAATGTGCTGCTGGCGACATAGATGGATGAGTAAGTACCAACTAAAACACCGATGATCAATGCAAAGGCGAAGCCGTGAATAACTTCGCCACCGAAGATGAACAGTGCGGACAACACCAGTAATGTTGTCAACGATGTCATCAAGGTGCGAGACAGTGTCTGGTTGATTGACAGGTTGAGGATTTCCATCGGTGTGCGTTTGCGTACGTTGCGGAATGTTTCGCGGATACGGTCGAGTACGACCACGGTGTCGTTCAGCGAGTAACCGATTACAGCAAGCAGTGCTGCCAGCACGCTCAGGTCAAAGTCCATCTGGGCAACTGAAAAAACACCCACGGTAATGATCACGTCATGCACCAGTGCAAGGATGGCGCCGACAGCTGATTTGAACTGAAAACGGAAACTGACATAAAGCAGAATGCCGCCCAGTGCAACCAGCAGCGCAAGTCCACCCTGGTCTCGCAGCTCTTCACCCACCTGGGGGCCGACAAATTCGACGCGGCGCATCTGGATATCCTGGTCTGTGTTCTTTTTCAGGACAGCCAGAATCGCATCGCTGAGGCCGGCCTTGTTGATATCTTCGCGCGGCGCAATGCGAACCAGGATATCTTTTGCAGTGCCAAAGTGCTGAACCTGGGCATCTTTGAACCCGCTCTCTGACAGTGCGGCCCGTATCGGGCCGATATCGACTTCTGATTCATAACCTGCTTCGATCAAATAACCACCGGTGAAGTCGATGCCGAAGTTGAGGCCTTTTGCGAACAGGGCCCCTATCGATGCGATCATGAGGATAAGTGAGAGAGCAAGCGCAATTTTACGCTTGCTCATAAAGTCGATTGTCGATTTACCTTGTAGTATTTGCATGATGAGATCCTGTTATATCGACAGCTTTTGAACGTTACGCCCACCGTAAATCAGGTTTACGATTGCGCGTGTACCTACGATGGCGGTGAACATGGATGTAATAATTCCGATGCTGAGCGTGACAGCAAAACCTTTTACCGGACCTGTGCCCAGGCTGAACAGGACAATAGCAGCCAGCAAGGTTGTTACGTTGGCATCTGTAATGGTGCTGAATGCTTTTTCATAGCCGGCGTGGATGCTCGCCTGCGGTGAATTGCCATTGCGGATTTCTTCACGTATGCGTTCAAAGATGAGTACGTTGGCATCAACGGCCATACCCACTGTCAGAACGATACCGGCAATACCCGGCAACGTGAGTGTGGCCTGCAGCAATGACAATATGGCGACGATGAATACCAGGTTGGCAGTCAGTGCGATATTGGCGATAAGGCCAAAAGTCTTGTAGTAAACCGCCATGAACACCAGCACCAGTGTAAAAC
>DAOWLL010000311.1 GCA_030641945.1 Gammaproteobacteria bacterium
CCGCTTGGCGTGACGCCTGATGTCATTTCCCCTATGCTGCTTAAAGACCACTCGATAGGTCTGATAATGGTGCTATTATAAGAGCCAATAACGGCTCTTTTAGGAGGCAGCCATGACCATTAAATTTTCCGAGGATCTGGTTCCCCTGACCGACCTGAAGGTGAATCCGGGTCGTGTGGTGAAGCACACGACCGAGGTGCACCGGCCCGTGCTGCTCACCAGCCGCGGCCGGGGTGTGGCGGTGGTCCAGTCGGGTGCCGGTGACGAGAAGGCCGAGGAAGAGCGGGACTTCATGCGGGCGGTGGTCGCGGGCCTGGCGGATCTGGAGGCGGGGCGCGAGGTGTCCCTCGACGAGGCCAGGACGCGGCTCGGCCTGAAATAGCGCCATGCCCCGGATGGTCATCAGCTTCGCGGAATCCGCGCTCCGCGATCTCGAGGCGGTGCAGGCCTGGTACGCGGAGCAAGGGGCGCCCGAGGTTGGGGCGAGGCTGGTGGAGGAAGTGTTCCAGCGTGTCCAGGCCCTGGCCGACCATCCCGATATGGGCCGGGTGGTGCCCGAATTCGATCAAGCCTTCCTGCGGGAACTCATCCATCCACCGTTTCGTATCGTGTACCGGCGTGATCCCCAACGGGTGAGGATTGTACGCGTCTGGCGCAGCGAACGCCTGCTGCATCTTCCCGCGGCTGGTGACGATGGATCGCAAAAGACTTGAGGATTCCATGGCGCGATCCGAACGGAAGAGTTGTTACACTGTAATCTCCCGGTCTTGGAGTGTCGCGCTGCTCATGTCATGTTCCTGACACAGAGCAGGGGCGGGTCTGCGAGCATCGCCTGCTTCAGAATCGTCTCTTGAGCTATTATGAGAAAATTTCACTGTTGAATTGTCCACTTGACCGGGAAACTTATGACTTTATTGATCATGGTATTTTTCATGGTATTGGCATTTGTGACCTTCCGGAAACCCGCGCCAGAACTGGACTTTTTGGTGCTATTTACAATCGAATGGGAGTAGTTTTACCGCAGAGGCGCTGAGGCGCAGAGGTTTTTTTAGGTAAGCAAATGAACATATATGCTTACTTCACAGGAGCGGATTTTAACTACGATGGTTGCATTGAATATTCGTGATCTGAATATCGCTTTCACAATTATGTTATCGATACACTACATATATAATTTTTTCTCCGCGCCTCTGCGCCTCTGCGGTTAACAATATTGTGGATGACCAACACTGGATGCGATATGCGATTGAGCTTGCGCACAAGGCCGAAGCCGCCGGTGAAGTGCCGGTGGGCGCTGTCATCGTTCTCGATGGAGAACTGGTTGCTGAAGGCTGGAACCAGCCGATCAGTTCATCCGATCCCACCGCGCATGCCGAGATAATGGCGCTGCGGGCCGCCGGTAAAAAACTTGATAACTACCGCCTGCTCGATGCGGAACTGTATGTCACGCTCGAGCCTTGCCCGATGTGCGTCGGCGCCATGCTGCATGCCCGGGTCAAGCGCGTCATCTATGCAGCAACGGACCCGAAAACAGGCGCGCTCGGCGGCGCCTATGATTTGCTCAACAGCGTCAGTCATAATCACACATTTGAAGTAACAGGTGGTGTGCTTGCCGAGCAGAGCAGAGAAATGCTGCAGGCCTTTTTCAGGGAAAGACGAGGGAAGGGCGGTGAATAGTGAACAGTTAACAGTGAATAGTAAATAGTGAATAGTAAATAGTGAATAGTAAATAGTGAATAAAGGATATATGTTGAAATCCTGATTTATCTGTTCACTGTTAGTTATTCACTGTTCACTGTCTGTCAGCATTTTCCTGAAGCTGTTCACACGCTGAGTATTAACTTCTCCTTTTTCAACTGCTTCTGTTATCGCGCATCCGGGTTCATTGGTGTGGCTGCAATTGGCAAACTTGCACTTGCCGCGAAATGGCTTGAGTTCTATGAAGCCGCTCAGTATTTGCTCTTTATCAAGATTGATCGGCGAAAAATCCCTGACGCCCGGCGAATCGATCAGCTGTCCGCCTGTCGGCAGCGAGTACAGGGTCGAAACTGTGGTGGTATGTTTGCCTTCTTTTGATGCTTCTGAAATTTCACCGATACGAATATCGATATCAGGCAACAGATCTTTAACCAGTGACGATTTGCCAACACCCGACAGGCCAACCAGTATGCTGGTTGAATCTACCAGCATGGATTGAAGCTCATCTAATCCTGTGATTTTGGTGGCACTGGTCTCCAGTACACGGTAACCGATGGTGTCATAGATCGAGTTGATGTCATTAACAACATGCTCATTTTCTTCATCCAGCAGATCGATTTTATTGATGACGATGATGGGCTTTGCCGGCAGATTTTCTGCGGCTACAAGATAACGATCGATGAGATAGCTATTAGGCCTGGGTACCAGCGAGCATACAATTATCACCTGGTCGATATTGGCAGCAACCGCTTTGGCCTTGCTGGCAAAGCCCGATTTTTGCAGGATATTTTTGCGCTCGGCACAGGCGATGACGACGGCGGTTTTTGGCTCGCTGTTGCTATCGATATACTCGAAAACAACGCGGTCACCACAGACGATGGTGCCGAGATTCTGCCGTAACTGGCAGTTTATGGCCTCACCGTTATCGTTCCTTACAATGAGTTCTTTGCCGTGATGCGTGATCACCGTGCCGTTATGCGCATCGGCATTTGTCTGGGTGACTTTCTGATTTTTGTTGGCGGATATCTGGCGTTGTTGCCGTTGTGTTAGCCGCCTTTTTGCCATGTTCGAGTAATTAGATTTTAAGTATGCCGTCGACTTTGGCGGCACAAATAAAATCATTCAAAGATAGACCGCCGACACTGTGTGTGCTGAATTCAACGCAGCAGGTGTTATAGGTAACGGTCATTTCAGGGTGGTGGTCTTGCTGGTGTGCCACCATGGCGACGACATTAACGAAGGCCATGGTGTCGTAATAGTTCTTGAATTTGAAGGTGCGGTTTATGGATTTGCTGTCTTCTGCCAGCTGCCATTCTGTCGATATCTCATTTAAATGGCTTTCTATATCACTGTCGGCTAGTAGCGCAGTTTTTGCTTCGCATTGTTTGTGCGCAAAAATACTCATAGTCAGGCTCGGTAGAGAGGCTTAAAACTTATAGTACTTCTCGTTGAGGAAATGCACAACAGCGTCTGTGTCTTCGTCAAACCAGGGTGCGCCAGTGTTGTCCTTGCAGCGTACAACCTGTTTGCTCAGCGCGTTGAGTGATTTAACGAAATGGTCGTCCCTTGTATACACCTTGTCTGTATGGCATTTGTAGCAATGCTCAGTATGCATCTTGCCGCCGTGTTCTAACTGCTTGTCCACATCCGCGCCTTTATCTGCATTAACCAGGAAGCTGCAGCAAACGAGAGTAGTCAGCGATATTAATTGAATGATTGCTTTCTTCATAATTGATCTCCATTGCTATGTTTGTGCATTCAGGTGAGCTATGCGAACCGGGGCAGGGGGGTGTGAATCGTAGAATGCTGAATACAGGGGGTCCGGTGTTAACGTGCTTGCATTCTCTTTATA
>DAOWLL010000604.1 GCA_030641945.1 Gammaproteobacteria bacterium
ATAGTAGTCTGCGCCCTGGTATTCAGGACGCTCAATTTTGCCACAAGCCGTCACGACCAGGACCGCCAGTATCAGCACATTTATTTTAATTAACCAGCTTTTCAAGATAAGACTCCGGCAGTACGCATAGCCTTGCGCAATGGTTGATGAAATTCTTTGCTTAACGGCGTTAAAGGCAAACGTATCCCTTCAGGAATTAATCCCATCTCGTGTAATGCCCACTTAACAGGGATCGGGTTGGCTTCAAGAAAAAGATGACTGTGCAGACCCTCGAGCGGCCGATTAAGTTCCATTGCCTTATCTCGATCACCCCCCAGCGCAGCATCACACACCGCAGCCATAGCCTTTGGTGCAACATTGTTTGTCACAGAAATAACGCCATGGCCTCCCTGGAGCATGAATTCAACACCGGTTTGATCATCACCGCTGTAAAGATCGAAATCATCCGGCACGCGTGACAGGATTTCGCGCATCCGCTCGAGGCTACCCGTTGCCTCCTTGATACCAACAATGTTGGGGATTTGCGCGAGACGGGCGACTGTTTCCGGCAGTATGTCGCAAACTGTACGTCCAGGTACATTATATAGAATCTGGGGAATATCGACCGATTCTGCGATCGATTGATGATGCAAATACAGCCCTTCCTGTGTAGGTTTGTTGTAATAAGGCGCAACCAGCAGGCAGGCATCAACCCCACCCTGCTGGGCGCAACGGGTCAGTTGAATCGCCTCAGTTGTTGAATTTGAGCCGGTGCCGCCAATGACGGCGATACGCCCTGCAGCGATTTCGACGGTACGACGCATGACTTCGCAATGCTCGTCCATATCCAGCGTTGCAGACTCGCCAGTGGTGCCCATAGACACAATGGCAGAAGTACCGCTCTCAATATGCATTTCAATCAATTTTGACAAACTGTCAAAATCGACCGAACCATCGGCGAACATTGGCGTTACCAATGCCACCATACTACCTCGAAACATGAATTACCCCAGGGGATTATGGCTGGACAAACAAGTCGCACAGTTAATCAACTTTTTTCTATGATTTCAACGAGGAATGTAATTCCTGTGTCTATACTCATGCTGATACGAGCCAACTATCCACTGAATTGATGCAAACTGACATGTCCTCCCAGGAAAGAAGAAACCACCAACGTATACCTTTTCAGGCAGAAATCATCATGCAGAGCGGAAATGAAGAGTGGAGCTGCAATTTACTCGACATCTCCCTCAAAGGCATGCTGGTAGAACCCCCGGAAAACCTTGACATAGACACCAGCAAGCCATGCGCCCTGGCGCTGTTTCTGGGTGAAGAAGCATCCATCCACGCCCGCGTCACCATTACCCACGTGCTGGACAACGGCTACTGGGGCCTGCAGTGGCAGCACATCGACGTTGACAGCCTCAAGCACCTGCGTCGACTGCTGGAGCTGAATCTGAATGATCCGAGCCTGCTGAATCGGGAACTGGCAGATTTGGGTTAATTTTCTATTTTATCATTTAAGATTTTCTAGCAAGTTTCACCAGCAAAGCTGAACTGAACATTTGGTTTCGCCCCTGCTGGGGCGAGTTACCTTTTTTGCTCGCACAAAAAACGTAACCCAAAAAATGCGTCCCGGGCGCTCGTGCTTCGCATTCCCTCAGCCATCTTCACTGCCAACGGGTCGTCTTGACTCGCATCCATGCTCGACAAGAC
>DAOWLL010000605.1 GCA_030641945.1 Gammaproteobacteria bacterium
CACCTTGTCATATATAAAAGCCATATAAATGAGAGCAAAATAATGAAAAGCCTTTACCGTGCTACAGCATTAGCCATATTCGCTGCTTTTCTGAGCGCTATCTACATAAGCAAGTCTCATGAAGCAGATATCATGTCTGATGAGATAAATCTGTCCGGTATTCAAACAGGTGAAGTTAAAAAATTTTAATCACCGGATAAACGCACTGTACAGGCAGGCATCAATTATACCGCCGCATTCAAGACCTGCCTGAACAGCGACCATTACCAGGCTGAAATTGACAAAGACACACAGGCGGCGGCAAAGGAACGTATCACTAGAACACCGACATTCATCATCAGCAAAGACGACAAGAACAACACGGTCAATGGAAAACGTGTCGTTGGCACCCAGGCCTATGCCGTATTTCGCAGTAAAATTGAGCACCTGCTAAAAACGGCAACGGAGTTAGGCTGCCCTTTTATTCATGCGGGTAGCGAAAATGTAACCCGGAGCAAGTTATACTATCTGTATCGCGATTAAACAGGCAGACGACTTCGACCTGATTACCTGAACAATTAATAATTAATGAGACAAAATAATGAAACAATCCAAACTATTAGCAACAGTAAAACAGGGACTACCATTGGTCATCACTATTTTGCTGGTAACCGTCGCCTCCATTTCAAGCGCGGCAGAACAGACTCAAGCTGTAAAGGGCCCTCAGGCAAACAAGCCATCAGCTGTACGACCCACCATCCTCTACAAACCACCACTGCGTGACGATACCCATGACGTAGTAAGTCAAAGTGCCCAGAGCATAGAAGGCAAGGCAACAATATTGCAAATATTGGCACCGGATCATACTGGTTTGACCCTGCAATCTCAGCCAACCCTCTACTGGTATGCGCACACTCCGGTGGCAGTACGCTTTACCATCACCGCGATTGAAAAAAATGGAGCTAATCCACTGCTAAAGGTCGACATTAAAAAGGCCGCTGGCATTCAGCAACTGGACCTGGGCAAGCACGGTATCTCCCTGCAATCCGAGCTCAGCTATCAATGGTCAGTAGTCCAGGTGATGGACAAAAGCAAGCAATCAACAACTACAATCGCCAGCGGCATTATTGAGCGCATGAAACCTGGCGAAGGATTAAGCAGCCGCATAAAGAAGAGTCAGGGAACAAAGCTGGTTAACGTCTATGCTATCGAAGGCATCTGGTATGATGCCCTGGAAACCATTTCATCGATGATAAATAAGTCGCCTGAAGATAAGAACCTGATAGCTATTCGTAAGTCTCTACTGGAGCAGGCTGGCTTGCATCTAGCTGCAGAAAACTAATCTGTAAAGTCCCGGTATTCCAACAACCTTGTATTGATGGAGCACCAGGGCAACGACACTATTTCTTCAGGCAATCGGGAACATGAAACTCATCGTCCAGTCCATAGACTTCATTAAACTGGCCGTCGCAATTACTGTCGCGGATGACGTAATTTTTATCACCTGACTCATTACCGAGCGTATTCATACTCCAGGCCCATATCTGCCCCTTGATTGACATACTGACGATACTGTCGCCCGTAGTATTAAAGTACTGCTTTATATGCGTTTCGTTAACGTCGTCTTTATCCCCGTCGGCATCACGTTCAGCATGCAGATTAAAACCATCAAGTTTTGGCGGATCAAAGTTGGTTGCCTCAGCCTGA
>DAOWLL010000007.1 GCA_030641945.1 Gammaproteobacteria bacterium
AATGAGATATGTTGATCACTTGCAATAAAAATCAGTCTCGTAGGGTGGGCTTCGCCCACCGCAAACCAGGGATTGCTGTATAACCATGGTGGGCATAGCCCACCCTACCAGGAAATATCGTCATCCAGGGATACTTCCAGTCGCCAGGATGTATTTTCAACGCAAAGATCGCAAAGGTTTTTATTGTGAACTGTAGGAGCGACTTTAGTCGCGAACCTGGATAATTCGCGACTAATGTAGCTCCTACACATACCTTTATTAATCTCTGCGTCTCCGCGCCTCTGCGGTGAAAAAACTATTAAAGTTCTAAATAACATATCGCCGGGAACGGCAAAGCCTTATCCAGGCCTGCAACTATAAATATTTTCTTTGCGTACTTTGCGCCTTTGCGGTGAAAGTTATTTTTTTACGAAGTGCTCTGTGTCTCTGTGGTGAATCTATGCCAGGAATTCAGGCTTCATAGCTCTTGATCACATCTAGATAATTGCTGTGCTCCAGTGCCGCGGGATTGATGGCGCAGGACCTGCACACGCTGCCTTTCATTTGTGCAACCGATTCATATTCGTGTTCTTCCAGCCAACGGGTAATCCTGCTATTCAATGTCGCTATATGACTGGGGCCCTGTTGCAGCAACACACTGCACAGGTGAGTCACATCGGCACCGGCCAGCAGCGCTTTTATAATGGTGTCAGCATTATGAAAACCACCGGTTGCGGCCAGCGATATATCTATACGGCCGCGTATTAATGCAATCCAGCGAATTCTTAATAATGATTCCATGGGCGTGGACAGTTCAAGTTGCGGTTTGATGCGTAATGTCTCGAGATCAATGTCCGGTTGATAAAAGCGGTTGAACAGGGACACGCCGTGCGCGCCTGCCTGTTGCAACTTGAGTACCATATTGGCAACAGAAGAGAACTGTGATGACAGTTTCATTGTAATGGGTATGCTTACGTGCTGGCGCAGATCGGTTAACAATTGCAGGTAACGGTTTTCTACTTCTACGCTGCTGGTATCAGGGTCCGCTGCGATGTAATAGACATTTAATTCAAGTGCATCGGCACCGGCCTGTTGCAGTTCCTTGCCGGTATCGATCCAGCCGCTGGTAGAAATACCGTTCAGGCTGGCAATCACGGGTATGTCCAGTGATGCCTTGAACTGCTGTATACGTTCGAGATGGTTGTCCAGTTCACTGGTGTAGTCTTCAGGAACCGGCTGGTAGGACTGTGCTTCGTAGTGGCCCAGCGCCTGTGAATGCACGAATTGTTCAAGTTGTTTTTGCTCGTATTCGATCGCCTGTTCGAACAAGGAAGGCAGTACCAGTGCGGAGGCGCCTGCATCTTCAAGCCTTTTTGCCGAATCCAGTTCGCCGGTCAAGGGTGAAGAGGAGGGTACCAGCGGGTTAGCCAGTTTCAGTCCAAGATATTCTGTGCTCAGGTCTATCATGATGCCTGCTCCGTTTTTTCTACAGCTGCTTTAAGTTTCCGGTGCGGCGGTTCAACGTCGCCTTTTTCATCCCACGGAAGGCTCGCGAGCTGTTCGTAATAATGGTATCGATGCAATACTTCCTGCTGTGACTGGGCGAGGAATTTTTCAGCCTGTTCAGGATGCGTTCGCCAGAGCATGCTGAATCGTATCTCGGTTTCGATGAAATTGCGGTATGGAATTGATGGCGCTTTTGAATCCAGGTGCAGCGGGTTCTTGCCGGCAGCCGCATGTTGCGGGTTATAGCGTAACAGCGGCCTGTGGCCGCTGTCGACTGCGAGTTGCTGTTGCAGGTGGTTGTTCTTTAAATCAATGCCATGGGCGATGCACGGCGAATAGGCGATGATCAATGAAGGTCCGGGGTAGGCTTCGGCTTCGTTAAAGGCGTGCATGGTTTGTATGTCCTTGGCGCCATAGGCTACACGTGCAATATAGACATGCTCATAATCCATCGCCAGTAAGGCCAGGTCCTTTTTCGGCGTCTGTTTGCCGGCTGCAGAAAATTTAGCAACGGCGCCGCGCGGCGTCGCCTTGGATGTCTGCCCGCCGGTATTGGAATAGACTTCTGTATCCAGTACCAGGATATTCACATCCACGCCGGAAGCGAGTACATGGTCCAGTCCGCCGTAACCGATATCATAAGCCCAGCCATCACCACCGATAATCCACACGCTTTTCCGGCTCAGGTTATCAGCCACGGTATCGAGTTCATGGGCCTGCGGTTTATCGACCTGACCCAGTTTGCTACGCAATGCCTCGATACGTGCGCGTTGCTGTTGTATGCCGGCTTCGCTTGATTCATCAGCAGTTAACAGCTGCTCGACCAGTTCATCACCGATATCGGCTTTTAACTGTTGCAACAGTTCGCGCGCATACTCGTTTTGTTTATCGATGGCGAGGCGCATGCCGAGACCGAACTCGGCATTGTCTTCAAACAATGAGTTTGACCATGCCGGCCCGCGGCCTTCAGGATTGACTGCCCAGGGTGTAGTCGGCAGGTTGCCGCCGTAAATCGATGAACAACCGGTGGCATTGGCGACGAGCATGCGGTCGCCAAATAACTGGCTCGCCAGTTTGATATAAGGTGTTTCACCGCAACCCACGCAGGCGCCGGAGAATTCAAACAGGGGCTGCAACAGCATGGCGCCCTTAATCGTTGCTGTTTTAACGGCAGCACGGTCATACTCTGGCAGGGTGAGGAAATAGTCCCAGCATTCTGTTTCCTGCTGCCTTAGCCCGGTGGTGTAGGGCGCCATGTTCAGCGCCTTGTGGCTGGCATTGGTTTTATCGCGTATCGGGCAGATGTCAACGCACAAACCACAGCCGGTGCAGTCTTCCGGCGCCACCTGGTAAGTCATGCGCAGGCCGGCTGCAAAGTCTTTGCCTTTTACCGCCATGGACTTGAAGCCCGGCGGTGCATCGGTTAACAGGCTTTCATCGAATACCTTGCTGCGGATCACACCATGCGGGCACACCAGCGGACATTTGCCGCACTGGGTACACAGGTTTTCATCCAGTATCGGCAGCTCCTGTGCGAGATTGCGTTTTTCGTAGGCTGCCGTGCCGAGGGGGAAGGTGCCATCGACAGGGAACAGGCTGACCGGGATCAGGTCACCGCGACCGGCTATAATTTCACCGGTAACGCGCTTGACGAACTCAGGCGCATCTGCCGGCACCGGTTCCGGTATTTCGATATCGCTGCTTGCCTGTGCGGGAATGCTGACTTCATGCAGATTTGCCAGGGTTTCATCGATGGCTTTGAAGTTGAGGTCAACCAGGCGCTTGCCTTTCCTGCCATAGGTTTTTTCGACCGCATCCTTGATCGCACTGATGGCCTGATCTTGCGGCAGTACGCCCGAGATTGAAAAGAAACAGGTTTGCATGATGGTATTGATGCGTTGTTGCATTCCAGTAACTTCAGCAATGTTGTAGGCATTGATGCAGAAAACCTTTATATGCTTATCGATGATCTGTTGCTGCATGGTGTTTGGCAGACTTTGCCAGACTTTATCGGCTGCTAATGCAGTGTTCAGCAGGAACACGCCATTGTCAGCGGCCTTGTCCAGCATCGGGTAACGCTCGAGAAAGACCGGCTGATGGCAGGCAACAAAGTCTGCATCGCCGTCACCGATCAAATAGGAAGAATGGATGGGCTTATCGCCAAAGCGCAAATGCGATACCGTGACTGCACCTGCTTTTTTCGAGTCATATACAAAATAACCCTGGGCATATTTATCGGTGCTCTCACCGATGATCTTGATGCTGTTCTTGTTGGCGCTGACGGTGCCGTCACTGCCGAGTCCGTAAAACACGGCCTGGAAAGTGTCGTTGTGAGTGTCGGTGCGGAAGCTTTCATCCCAGTCGAGGCTGCTGTTGCTGACATCATCATGGATGCCGATGGTGAAGTTATTTTTAGGCTGCTGCTTTTCAAGTTCATCGAATACTGCCTTGACCATGGCCGGTGTAAATTCCTTCGATGACAAACCATAACGGCCGCCGATGATTGTCGGCAGCTGTTTGAATCTTGCGTTACCACTGCAACTGTCCTGTGCCAGTGCAGTAACGACGTCCTTGTACAGCGGTTCGCCATCAGCACCGGGTTCCTTGGTGCGGTCCAGCACCGCGATTGAACGGGTCGTTGCAGGCATGGCATTAATCAATGCTTCTGCATCAAACGGCCGGTACAGGCGGACTTTGATCAGGCCTGTTTTTTCGCCATTATTATTAATATAGTTAACGGTTTCTTCAGTGGTTTCTGCGCCGGAACCCATCAGGATAATGATGCGCTCGGCATCATCAGCACCCATGTAATCGAACAGGCGGTAGCTGCGTCCGCTCAGGCTGCCGAATTCGTCCATGACTTTCTGTACGATGCCGGGCATGGCCTGGTAATAAGGATTGACGGTTTCACGCGCCTGGAAGAACACGTCCGGATTTTGCGATGTACCGCGAATCACGGGGTGGTCGGGAGACAAGGCGCGCTGGCGATGCGCGGTGACATGCTCCTGCTTGATAAGCTGCCTGACAACTTCAGCATCGATGGCCTGTATTTTCGCGACTTCATGCGAGGTGCGAAAACCGTCAAAAAAATGCACGATCGGGATACGTGACTCCAGTGTCGCTGCCTGTGTGATCAATGCCATGTCCAGCACTTCCTGTGGACAGCCCGACACCATAAAAGCAAAGCCGGTGGTGCGTGCGGCCATCATGTCGCTATGATCACCGAAAATCGACAGCGCCTGTGCAGCGATTGATCGTGCAGCAACATGAAATACTGACGGCGTCAGTTCACCTGCAATCTTGAACATGTTGGGGATCATTAATAACAATCCCTGCGAGGCGGTAAAGGTGGTTGTCAGTGCGCCGCTCTGTAAAGCACCATGAATGGTGCCGGCAGCACCGCCTTCGCTTTGCATTTCGATAATACGCGGCACCGTGCCCCACAGGTTGGGACGGTTTCTCGATGACCACTCATCCGCCCATTCTCCCATGGGCGACGCCGGCGTAATCGGGTAGATCGCGATGATCTCGTTGGTCATATGCGCGATTTCGGCCGCAGCCTGATTGCCGTCAATTGTCAGGGTTTGAGGTTTCGCCATTTCATTCTCCGACAGCTTTTTAATGCATAGTATTACATAATGATTATTTCACCGCAGAGGCGCGGAGGCGCAGAGATTAATAAAGGTATGTGTAGGAGCGACTTTAGTCGCGAATTATCCAGGTTCGCGACTAAAGTCGCTCCTACAGTTCACAATAAAAACCTTTGCGATCTTTGCGTTGAAAATACATCCTGGCGACTGGAAGCATCCCTGGATGACGATATTTCCAGGTAGGGTGGGCTATGCCCACCATGGTTATACAGCAATCCCTGGTTTGCGGTGGGCGAAGCCCACCCTACGGGACTACCTTGAGCAGCGTATAGAAAGATCTGACAGTTTAAGTTTGTGCTCCTTGTCCAGGTAGCTGGCCTGTGCCAGCAGCAATTCTGCTGTCGCCTGCGCATCCGCTAGCGCGTTGTGCTGCTGGATTGAAATCAAGCCATAGCGATCACGGCATTGAGACAGCCTGAGCCCCATGGTTTTCCCCTGAAGATGAATACGCCGTTTTTCTATGTCCATGGTATCGATGTAGGAAAACAACAGCGGGCAGCGGAAGTTTTCAATCACTGCCTTTTGCAGGAAGCGAATATCCAGTGGCGCATGATGGAACACGAGTACGGCACCCTGCATCTGCTTGATCAGCAGCATCAACACGGAGGCTGCACTGGTTGCGCCCGCGAGACTGCTATCCAGCAAGCCATGAATTCGACTGCTCTCCCCTGCTCCCCTGTCAGCATGAATGAGCTGGTGCCTGGCACTTACATTAACAATTCGTCCATGCTCAATCATCACCCAGCCGAGGCTGAGCAACTGGCAGCTTTTTACATCCAGGCCGCTCATCTCGCAGTCCAGTACCAGGAAACGCGTGGATGTGAACAATTGGAAGCTGTTTATAAAGGGCTGTTCATACAATGCTTGCAGCGGCGTGCCACCGGCTTTTTTGTGCAAGCGCCAGTGCTGGAACTTGTAATACAGCTTATAAAACACCCCCACCAAACCTCGCTTTCTTAGCAGCCTGCGCTTCTCTCACTACATTAAAAGCATCCTTAAGTTGATGACGCAGCAGTGGCGACAGTTCTTTTGGATCGAGATGATTATCTGTCTTCAAACCGGCACTGTACTGTTTGCCTTGCGCATCGAGCCGTAAGCCTGCAATGAATTCATGTGCGTCGATCAGGCTATAGGACATTTCACCTGACATTGCCCCGGCCTGCTTGATTGCGTATAGACGGTCTGTTGAATTCAATGCAGGCAACCCAACAGACAATGCGTAATTGCGTGCAATATCAACGATTGGAATCGTGCCGCGCTTTTTAAGATTGAGTGTGTGGTTGTGGTCGCCATCCGTTTCGAGCACAAATGTTTTGAAGAAGCCCAGCGGCGGCGAATGCAGTAATGCGTTATCACACATCATGGCGAGAAAGATGGTATTGCTTCGCGCCTTTTCCAGAACAAACGCCTGCAACTCCAGAACAAGCTCTGTATTGCCGGTGATGAGGCGCATATCAAAAAATATGCTGGCATGCATCAATGCCTTTGGTGACGGTTCTTCTATCCAGTGGCTAAAACAGCTTTTCCAGCCCTGCAGGGACATTCGCCATTTCTCATTTTTGGCCATTATGCCGCCTGGACAATACGGCATACCACACTGATCGAGCCCGTTATTGACATACCCGGTGAAATCCTTGAAATAGCCGGCATCTTCAGCACTGATGCTATCAGGCAGTAAAAGTCCATTGTCCTGATCAGAACCCAGCGCCTGTTCCTGTCTCGCCTGCGAGCCGAATGCAAGCCAGGCGTAATCACAGGGGGGTGTGCCGAATTCCTCAGTGGCTAGACTCAGCAAGCGCTTGGTTATACCATCCGATAGCGTAGTAATGATTTTTCCAACTTCGATGGCTCGCGTGTCACGTGCAACAAGTTTCACTACCAGGTCAGGAATTTTACCGGCAACCGTGCTTAACTCATCAATGCTGTTGGTGCGGCTGATTGAATGAATCAGCGATATAGGCTCTATGTTATTTTCACGTAATATATCGGTCTGTGAGATGATGCCGACAGGCTGCTGATCATCCAGCACCGGCAGATGTCGAATCCCCTCTGCCATCATTTTCAACTGGGCATCCTGCAACAGGCTGTCCACTTCTATGCACATCGGATCAGGCGTCATTACAGTTCTAATCGCATCGCTATCAGGCACGCCATCGGCCAATACGCGTATACGAAAATCACGGTCGGTAACGATACCGACCAGCTGCGCTTTGTCCTTTACCAGCAGTGAAGAGATATGATGCTCCCTCATTAACTGTGCCGCCTCGCGTATGCTCGTATCGGGCGCAGCAAAAATAATCACGCTCGACATCGTATCTTTAACATACTGTCCCGGGTAGACATCTTTGCGCTCGACTTCATCATCTGCCTGGTATGACCCATCATCGCCGGTGTCATCTGAATAAACCGTGTGTGTTTTGTCCGTTTCACATATGGCAGCCATTTCACTGCTTGTTGCAGTGAGCGACTGAAAGGCCTTGTCGCCCAGTTCATAGTAAAGGCAATCTTCAAGTACAACGATGCGGGGTATGTTCCGGGTATTGCTGTACAGCACCCCGGGTACAAGGTAATCACCGCTGCTGAGGCGGTCAATGAGCACACCCTGCTGATCACGAATTTCCAGGCTTCCCGAACGCACGATCAACATGCCGGTTTTTGGCCCATCCAGGGTTGATTTATTCAGCTGCAGTTCATTGCCCGGCTTACTGAAGGCGACATAAATATTTGCACTGGCAAATTCAAGCTGATTTTCAGATAGTTGATTAAATGGCGGATGCTGTACCAGAAAGGATTGCACATCGCCTGCTTCACTGACCATAGAGGCCGCTCCGGTGAGCAAAGGATGTTAGTTAATCACAAGCTATAAATAATTGCATGGCTATAGATTCAATCAGAAAAGTTGTCGCGTGAAAACGAGGTGTCGTAGTCGATAAAAACGGCGGGGGTTTCTGCGAAAAAGAGTGTGTCCGATAATTCCAGCGCCAGGCGCAAGGTGCTCTTCTCCGGCTCAACAATTTCAAATCTTGCACGCCAGGTATTTTCTTCCGACATACTATTCTGCATCACTGCCGGTTCTGTCTCTTCATTGCCGACAACAAAGGACACCAGTGCATTCTGCAGCGGCATATTAGCGTGCAGGATCAGTTCGATGAGTGAGCCTGTGATGCGTTCAACACGGATGTTCACTTCTACATCGCCATTGTGCAGCGTACATTGCCCGCTCTGATAACGGCAATTTGATTTGGCAGCCAGCTTGTAACTGCTGCCTTGCTGTGCCGCGTGAGGCTTTTCTGAAACGACATGATCCGTGGCAAAGTAGGCAATGAGTGCGAGAACCGGGGCAACAAACATGGCGAGCACCAGGTGTTTGTTCTTCAAGATATTCATACACCAACCCAAAAAAAACCGGGCTCTGAATCAAGCCCGGTTTCAGTATACAGTGTCACTCCTGATTATCAACAATGTCATCGCATGCAGGCATCCTGCCTGCACACTCTGACAATCACCTAGTGACTTGATGCGCTGCTTGCACCGGCCGGAATACGAATGTCTTCAACCAGGTGCTGGATATGATCAGGTGGTGCTGCTGTCATCATCGATACGGTAAAAGCCACTGCAAAGTTGATCAGGGCACCCACCGCACCAAAGGCATTGGGTTCAATACCGAGGAACCAGTTAGGTGACATGTCACCCAGGTAAGATGTACTCGAGATGAACATGATGCCTTTGTGCTGGAACACGTACAGCAGCGTGATGGTAATACCTGCAATCATGCCGGCAATGGCGCCTTCCTTGTTGATGCGCTTGAAGTACACACCCATCATCAACGCGGGAAAGATGGATGATGCCGCCAGTCCGAACGCGAGCGCCACCGTCCCCGCGGCAAAATCAGGCGGATTGAAGCCGAGGTAGCCTGCCAGTCCGATCGCGCCTGCCATGGCTATGCGGCTGGCCAACAGTTCCTGCTTCTCGTTGATTTCAGGTTTAAATACCCCTTTTAACAGGTCATGCGATATCGACGATGCAATTGCCAGCAACAGGCCGGCTGCGGTCGACAGCGCTGCCGCCAGGCCGCCTGCAGCAACCAGCGCGATCACCCAGTTCGGCAGGCCTGCGATTTCCGGATTAGCCAGGACCATGATGTCACGGTCCACTTTCACCATCTCATTCGTTTTGGGGTCAGCATTGTAGGTGATGCGGCCGTCGCCGTTTTTGTCCTCGAACTTCAGCAGACCGGTTGTTTCCCATTTGCGGAACCAGTCCGGGCGCTGTTCATACACCAACTCTTCACCACCGGCAGGATGAATGGTTTCGTGCAGATTGAGGCGGGCCATGGCGGCTACACCGGGTGCCGTTGTGTAAAGCAGGGTAATAAAAACCAGTGCCCAGCCGGCTGATACACGCGCATCACTCACCTTGGGCACGGTGAAGAAACGTATGATGACATGCGGCAAGCCGGCGGTACCGATCATCAACGACAGGGTATAAACAAAGGTATTCAATGTCCCCAGCCGTGATGTCGTCGTGTATTGGTTAAATCCGAGTTCCGTCACTACCTGGTCGAGCCTGTCCAGCAGGTAGGTGTCGGTACCGACCATCATACTGCCCAGACCGATCTGCGGTATCGGGTTACCGGTCAGGTTCAGCGAAATGAATATCGCTGGAATGGTGTAGGCAGTGATCAGTACGCAATACTGCGCGATCTGCGTATAGGTAATGCCTTTCATGCCACCCATGACGGCGTAGATGAAGACGATGCCCATACCGACAACCAGGCCCATATCGTAGCCGACTTCAAGAAAGCGTGAGAATGCAACACCGATACCCTTCATCTGCCCGATGACATACGTCACCGAGGCGACAATCAGGCACAGCACGGCAACGATGCGCGCAAGTTTCGAGTAGTAGCGGTCACCGATGAACTCGGGCACGGTGAACTTGCCGTACTTGCGCAGATAGGGTGCGAGCAGCATTGCCAGCAACACGTAGCCGCCGGTCCAGCCCATCAAAAATACCGAGCCGCCATAGCCGAAGAAGGCGATCAGGCCTGCCATGGATATAAAGGATGCCGCTGACATCCAGTCCGCTGCCGTAGCCATGCCATTGGCAACCGGATGAATACCGGCACCGGCAACATAGAATTCACTGGTGGTACTGGCACGCGCCCAGAAGGCGATGCCGATATAGAGTGCGAAAGTCGCGCCGACGACGATAAACGTTAATGTTTGAAGTTCCATGATTTACCCCTTTAATCGTGTACGCCGTATTTACGGTCTATCGCGGCCATGCGGCGCGCATAAACGAAAATGATAATTACGAAGCCATACATGGAGCCCTGTTGTGCAAACCAGAAACCCAGCTTGTACCCCCCCAGGTGTATAGTGTTCAGCTGCTCGACGAAAACAATGCCCGCGAGATATGAAATGGTAAACCAGACCGCCAGTGATATTGCTGTTAACTTCAGGTTTGCCCGCCAATATGCTTTTCTATTTTCTGAGTCGGCCATTTTTCCCCCTCCGAGATGTGTAATGGAACAATTTAACAACAGAGTTACAAATACACTCCGCGACTTTAGTCTATAGCTAGACTAAGGTCGTAGTCGTACAATGGCAGCCTATGCCAGCACGCGGCGTCTGCCGGCTGTACATGAAATGAAAAGAAACATGGGAGAGACGGTTTGTCACCAGTCACGCTTGTCCTGACCTTAACTGCCTACCTGGCACTGCTGTTCTGGATTGCCCGCATCGGCGACCGCCGCCGCTTCAGCGCATCTGGCTGGGCGCGCCATCCCCTGGTTTACACCTTTGCTCTTGGCGTGTACAGCACATCCTGGACCATCTATGGCCTGGTACGCACAGCCGCCTCGGCGGGTTGGTACAACCTGCCAATACTACTCGGACCGGTATTGCTGTTCACCTTCGGCTATCCCCTGCTTGAACGCATCGCAGGCGTATGCCGACAGGAAAATATTCACTCGATTGCCGACTTTATCGCCTCACGTTATGGCAAGCGTCAATCTGTTGCCGCGATCGTTACCCTGATCATGCTTACCGCTACAGTTCCGTATATAGCGCTGCAGTTAAAAGCCGTTTCAGACACCTTGCTTTTCAGCGTAGACAACATTGCTTTCGCCAGCCAGGACATGACCCTGCTTGTTGCTATTGCGATGATTATGTTTACGCTGATATTCGGCGCAAACCGCCTGGATGTATCCAGCTACCACTCCGGAATTATGGTTGCTATTGCATTCGAGTCGCTGATTAAAGTTATCGAATTGATCGTGATTGCAATATTTGCGCTGGGTCTTTCCAGGGGCTTTGATCCCGAAGAAATCAGCAATAGCGCGAATATTGTATTTCAGCAGTCAACGCTAACACCTTCATTCTGGGTGCTGACACTGGTCTCGGCAGCGACAATCTTCTGCCTGCCACGCATGTTCCAGGTCACCTTTGTTGAGTGCCTGAGCAAGGACCATCTGAAATACGCACGCCGCGGTTTCAGTATCTATCTGGCTGCCATTGCAATCGCTGTGTTTACCATTGCCTGGGTTGGCAACCAGATTCTTGCCGGCACTAACGTTTCCAGTGACACCTACGTTCTTGCCTTGCCCCTGGGCACTAACAACGAACTGCTTGCCCTGCTCGCAGTCATCGGCGGTTTCTCGGCCGCCACAGCGATGATTATCGTGGCCTCGGTCACCTTGAGCCAGATGCTGAGTAATGACGTCATACTGCCGCTGCTGATTCGAAAACAGAAAGCCGGCAGCCCGATCCCGGATTATTCCAGGGCGCTGATTCTGACAAGGCGTATCACTGTTATCGCTATTGTGCTTATGGCGTGGCTTTACCAGCTCAGCCTTGCTGAAAACGTGGCATTGACCGATATCGGCCTGATCGCATTTGCACTGGCTGTGCAGCTTTCACCGGCTATCTTGTTCGGGCTTTACTGGCAGCGCGCTAACGCATGGGGGGTTTTCGCCGGGCTGGCCTCCGGCACACTGATCTGGTTTATCATCCTGATGGTGCCATTGCTCGGTAATGCCGGCTTCATCGATCAGAACCTGATACTACATGGCCTGTTCGGTATTGAATTCCTGCGCCCTGACCAGCTGTTCGGATTATCGTTCAGCGATGCCTACACACGCGGTGTCGTACTTAGCATCAGCGCCAACGTTCTCGCCTTCTACCTTGTGTCCTTGATGGATAAAACCCGTCTGTCGGATCGTATTCAGGCCATTGCCTTTGTAAACAGAAAACGCGCGGAGCAGCATTCGGTTACGCAAGGACTGCAAATCAAGAAAGCGGATCTTGCCTCCATGCTGACCCAGTTCCTGGGTGAGTCCGCTACCCACCGCTTACTGGAACATGAACCGCGTCCGGAACTAATATATGTCAGCCCAAAACTGCTTGATGAAGCCGAGCAGGCGCTCGCCGGTGTTGTTGGTGTTGCCTCGGCACGTGCCATGCTGACCAATTTAAGCGGCGGCGAGAGCCTGGGCGTAGAAGATGTCGTCAATATTTTTGAAGGAACCACGCGCAAACTTCAATTCAACCAGGAAATGCTGTTTGCATCATTTGAAAGTATTTCATCGGCAATCAGCGTGGTAAACGCCGATTTGGAAATAGTGGCCTGGAACAAACGCTATGAGCAGATGTTCAACTATCCCAAAGGCATGCTGCATGTTGGCAAACATGTCGCTGACCTTGTGCGCTTCAATGCAGAGCGCGGCATACTCGGTGCCGGTTCGGTTGAAAAGCACGTGCAGACACGTCTCAGCCACCTGACAGCCGGCAAGCCCTACCGTGTTGTCCGAACCCACAACCAGGGCATGATTGAAATCAAGGGACGCCCGCTTCCTAATGGTGGCTATGTCACTACCTATGATGACATCAGCGATTTCATCAACGCGCAGAACGAGCTTGAAAAATCCAATCTCAACCTGGAACACCGTGTGCATGAACGTACCGAGGAAATTGAAAACATTAACCAGTCGTTACGTGAAGAAGTCGAAAAGCGCAAACAAACCGAAGCAGAACTTATTAAAGCAAAATCAGCTGCAGAAATTGCCAATGCAACCAAAACCCGTTTCCTTACGCTTGCCAGTCACGACATATTGCAACCTTTAAATGCCGCCAGTCTCTATGCCAGTGCACTGCTTGAGAAACCTAATGCCGATCCCGGACTCACCGACAACCTGCATCACCTGCATGGCGCTATATATTCTGCGGAATTGATTATTTCCAACCTGCTGGAAATATCGCGTCTTGATACCGGAACACTGACGCCGAATAAAAGTTGTTTTGCCCTGAATGATATTCTCGAAACCCTGGCCAATGATTACCGGGTACAAACAGATATCAATGTCAGCTTTCACTGGCAACGTACAACACTGTGGACAGAATCCGACCCTAACTACCTGCGCCGTATACTGCAGAACTTTCTCTCGAACGCGATGAAGTACACCAGCAAGGGAAAAATTCTTCTGGGTTGCCGGCACCGCGGCGAAAATGTTGAAATTTGTGTTTATGACACCGGGCCGGGAATTTCAGATGCGCATCAGCAACGCATCTTTGATGATTTTTACCGCATTAACAACGATGCCAATGTCGAAGGTGCAGGACTCGGCCTGGGTATCGCATTACGCTTCGCGGTCCTGCTCGAGCACAAGATACGCGTCTACTCCAAAGACGGAGTCGGCAGCCTGTTTTCTCTGTTTGTACCCGTGTGTGACAACCAGACCCATCTGAGCAGGGTTGCCCAGGTTGCAGATATCACGGCAGGACTTGAAAGCCTGAGCATCTTTTACGTTGATGATGAC
>DAOWLL010000634.1 GCA_030641945.1 Gammaproteobacteria bacterium
GGCTTTACTGATTGTTTGTGTGTTTTCCACACGCTCTAACTAGCTGGATAGAGCGGCCATGAATAGCAAAAGCACAGGTTGCGCCTGGCAGCATTTCAGTACATTATCACCGCATCATCACAAAGGAGATGTTCAATGCAAGAAATACTCGACCTCGTGTTCAATTTCTGGGTTGGCCTCGCGATTCTGGCCATCGTCCTTGTTAAAACGTCGATAAGGTTTGTTCCGCAGAACCGGGCCTATGTGGTTGAACGTTTTGGCAAGTACAACACCACCATGGAAGCGGGCCTGAACTTCCTGGTGCCGTTCATCGACAAGGTGGGCTACGACCGGTCATTAAAGGAAAAGGCGGTTGATGTACCGAGCCAGTCTGCTATTACACGCGATAATATTTCACTGGTTGTCGACGGTGTACTCTATCTCAAGGTGATCGATCCGTATAAAGCCTCATACGGGGTGGACGATTATGTTTATGCGGTGACGCAGCTGGCGCAAACCACGATGCGCAGCGAGATCGGCAAGATAGAACTTGATAAGACATTCGAGGAACGCGAAGTACTCAATACCAACATCGTAGCCGCAATCAATGAGGCCTCCGAGCCGTGGGGCGTGCAGGTGTTACGCTACGAGATCAAGGACATTGAGCCGCCGCGTACCGTGCTTGATGCCATGGAGCGGCAAATGAAGGCAGAGCGCGAGAAGCGTGCGGTTATTCTCGAATCCGAAGGCCATCGCCAGTCAGCTATCAACGTTGCCGAAGGTGACAAGCGGGCCGTGGTGCTGGCGGCCGAAGCAGACAAGGCAGAGCAGATACTGCGCGCTGAAGGTGAGGCACAGGCGATTATTGCGGTCGCTGATGCAAAGGCGAAGGCTCTGGAAGTTGTCGGCGCTATAGCCATACAGGAAACCGGCCAGAAAGCCGTACAGCTTGAACTGGCCGAGCAGGCCATTGCAGCCAGGCAGGCCATTGCCAAAGAATCTTCGGTCGTGTTGTTAAGTGATGACAAGACCGGTGCCTCCAGTATTGTTGCGGAAGCGATGACGATAATTAATGCCTTGAACAAAAACCAGTCGGGTGAGGCTGCGTAATGATTGAATATATCGACATGCACCAGTCCGGCTTCTGGATTGCAACCGGATTTGCATTGCTGGCAGCAGAAGTGTTGCTGTTCGGTTTTACCACCATCGTGCTTCTGTTCGCGGGACTCGGAGCGATTATCACCGGGCTGGCCATGATGTCTGGTTTATTAGCTGAAACATGGACTGCGGGAATCGCCTGTTTCGGTATTAGCACCGGTTTAGTCAGCGCAGTATTGTGGAAACCACTGAAAAACATGCAGGATGGCGGCACCCCGCGGAGACAGCAGAGCAGCGACCTGATTGGCCATGAATTCGTGCTGCAGCAGGATGTTACAGTAACGCATCCAGGGCAGCACCGTTATTCCGGTGTTGACTGGAAAGTGGAGCTGGATGCGAGTGCCGGTGCCAGGTTGAGTGCCGGAC
>DAOWLL010000445.1 GCA_030641945.1 Gammaproteobacteria bacterium
ACATAGGTCAGCACCATTACCTGGCCGCCGGCTTCTCGAACACAGTCACCACCGGGAATCTCATCGACTACATTGTCGCCACCTTTCACCAAAATATCCGGCGAGACTTCGCAGATCAATCGCGTTGGTTCATCTTCACTGAAAGAGACCACCCAGTCGACACAGCGCAGCGCGGCCAGCATGCGCATACGATTTTCAACTTTATTCACCGGACGGTCTTCACCTTTTAAACGGCGTACGGTTTCATCGATATTGACCGCGACCAACAAACGGTCACCTAAGGCAGCTGCCTGCTCCAGATAGGTGACATGTCCGGCATGCAGGATATCAAAACAGCCATTGGTCATGACGATGGTTTCACCTCGCGCACGACAGCTGTTGAGGATGGTATGGAGTTCTGCCTCTTCCAGGATTCCGTGTTCTGTACTCGATGAACTCTGTTCGATAGCACTTTCAAGCTCAGCCGGACTGACGCTGGCAGTACCCGATTTAGCGACAACCACGCCAGCAGCCAGGTTGGATAACACCATCGCCCGCTCCAGTGTAGCGCCGGCCCCCAATGAAGCCGCCAGTGTTGATATCACGGTATCACCGGCACCGGTCACATCGAACACTTCTCTCGCCTGTGTAGGGATATGCACCGGGTCATAATCCTGCTGCATCAGACTCATGCCGTGCTCGCTGCGCGTAACCAGCAGGGCAGCAATATCAAACTGCTCGGAAAGTTCGTTCGCTTTTACGACCAGGTCATCTTCTGCCTCACAGTGACCAACCACCGCTTCAAATTCGGAAAGATTGGGTGTAATCAAACTGGCACCGGTATATTTTTCGAAATCGATGCCCTTGGGATCGACCAGCACAGGAATATTTTTTTCGTTACACAGGGCGATCAGTTTTTTAACCTCGCGCAGGCTGCCTTTACCATAATCGGAGCACACGACAATATTATGGCCCTGCAACTGTGCTTCGAATGTTTTTTCGAGTTCTGACAGATCCTGACCGATAAATCCGTCTTCGAAGTCTAAGCGCATCAGCTGCTGTGAACGACTCATCACACGCAGTTTTGTCACCGTCGAATTTCCCGGCATCCGTACAAACTCTGTGTTCACGCCAACCTTGGCTAGCATGCTTTCCAGAACACGAGCAGCTTCATCATCACCACACAGCCCCATCACGGTACACTTTGCGCCCAGAGTGGCAATATTTAATGCCACGTTACAGGCACCGCCAGCGCGTTCATCATTTTGATTCACATGCACCACGGGAACCGGTGCTTCGGGGGAAATCCGTGAAGTACCGCCATGCCAGTAGCGGTCCAGCATCAGGTCGCCCACCACTAAAACATTGGCGTTTTCAAAGGGAGGAAGATGCATAGTTATTTACCAGAGAATTTATTATCAGTGTTTTATTTATCGATCAGGTGGTATTCGCAGCCACAATAAGGGCATTTTGCGTACCCGGTTTCTTCGACAGGAATATATACTTGCGGATGAGAGTTCCACAGGCTGCTTCCCGGCATCGGACAGTGGATAGGCAGGATGTCACGAGATACTTCATAACGCATGCTATCGTTCGGTGTATCCAGACCTTCCTGTGTTGCGGTGTGTGGATTAGGCATTTTCAGCTCCCGTTTTAAACGTAGTTTAACCAGTCCGGATGGATATCCAGACGCCCATGTACCAGATCAAAATACATGGTCTGTAATTTTTCAGTTATCGGGCCACGTGAACCATTGCCGATAGTGATGTCATCGATCTCACGGATCGGTGTCACTTCCGCTGCCGAACCGGTAAAAAATACTTCATCGGCTTCGTAGAGCTCTTCGATCTTCATCGTGGTCTCTACAACATCATAACCCTGTTCTTTAGCCAGCGTGATAATCGTATTACGTGTGATGCCATTCAGTGATGCAGTCAGCGTCGGCGTATATAACACATCGTCTTTGATCATGAAGATATTCTCACCGCTGCCCTCGGCAACATTGCCTTTGCTGTCCAGTAACAGTGCTTCATCATAACCTTTACTGAGTGCTTCATCGAGCGCCAGCATCGAGTTGATGTAATTACCATTGGCTTTGGCCAGATACATGCTCGGGTGTGAATCATTTTTGATAAAGGTCGACTTGCGGATACGGATACCGTTATCCAGGCTTTCCTGACCCAGGTAGGCGCCCCATTCCCAGGCAGCGACCATGACGTGCACTTTCAGGTTATCGGCACGCAGACCCATGCCTTCTGAACCGTAAAAACACATCGGACGAATATAGGCCGATTCCAGATTGTTGTCGGCCACAGCAGCAAGCTGTGCTTTGTTCAGTGTTTCTTTATCGAACGGGATATCCATGTTCATGATAGCCGCCGATTCGAACAGGCGATCGGTATGCGCCTGCAGGCGAAAAATAGCCGTGCCTTGTTCAGCTTTATACGCGCGCAGACCTTCGAACACGCCCATACCG
>DAOWLL010000433.1 GCA_030641945.1 Gammaproteobacteria bacterium
CATTGGTAAGCGTTTTGATCTTGCTGACGAGTTGTTTTTGACGAGGTGTGACGTATTTGCGGTAGAAGTCCGGTGACAACAAAGGCCCTGCCTGGCCAGCCAGGTCGTCGCCGATCATCACCACATCGACGATGTCGCCCACTGCATCCATAAAACCCGTATGGTAATCCATCCAGAATTTCAAGGTTTTGTCCAGCAGAGCCTCACAGAAACCAGGATTTTCGATCATGTCGATGAACCACTGCTCAAGACCCCGCATGTACCAGCAGTATTCGTAGACGACCCCGCCGATGCCGGTGGAGATCGCGTAGGGTGTTTCGTTCCGCATCTTAAGGGCTGTATCACGAACGCCTGTAAAGCGCGTCGGGTCGGAGCCATCGGGAAACGGGTAGTCGTCCAGATCGTCGATGGCCGCATCGGCAAGGGGATGGTGGGAGATATCCATGTACAACTTCTGGTCATCAGGCATGGACCATACAACACCGAACTCGTCGCGCAGGTCATGCCATAATCGGTCGTTGCGCCGGGTTTGTTTGATCGATCCGTCGAAACCGTCTGGGCCGTGCGCGGTAATGTAGCGAATATCCGCATGAAAGCGCCGCAGCAATTCTTCGCATGGTTTGGCAAGCTGCTGGACGGGATCCATGATCGTGATTTCATCTTCGATGCCGAGATGATGAATCAGCCGTTCGTAAGCGATTCGATGGATTCCAGTTTGGGAGCCGCCCAGGTCGATCGGTACCCGGTCCGGGATTTCATGGTTAAGCGATTTCAGCACCCTGTCCCTCGAGGTCATTGCTTCTTTTTTCGCCATTCTTTAATTTCCGGCAGATTTCAGATAGCTGCCCGCTCCGATCAGTACGATGGATAAAACGACAACGGCAATACCGGTGACAATTATGGTCAATGTCCGTTTGCTGCAGGCCTTCCATTCACGAAAAACCAGGCCCCACATATTGCTGAAAGCGATTATAAAGGCCATGTGGATGCTCCAGCTGGCAAAGTCATAATCACCCATGCGGGTTGTCCCCATGCCGTAGAACATAAACTGTAGGTACCATGTGACACCTGCGATTGCGCAGAATATATAATTGAGGGTGAACGCAGGCCTGGTTTTGTCGATATAGTCTTTGCCTGACCGGTTTTTGACATTCAGGAAAACACACCAGAGAAAGTTTGTCGTGAAACCACCTGCAAGGATAATAACAAACACCGGGCTGTTCTGCCATAATGTCGGGACGTTGTGCTGCACGGCAAGATCGGCGATGGGTTTTCCCGCTGCAATGCCAAAAGCCATACACGCACTCATGATGCCGGCGAATATCGCGACGCACAAACCCCGAGAGAAGTTGAACTCCTTGATACTCTCGGTCTTTTGCTCGGCCGAAAGCTCCTTTTCCTTGGCCACGCCGGCCCAGCCACAGATCGCAATGCCCGCAAGGCACACAGCCACTCCCCCTAGAGTGGTCACTCCGGATAGGCTGGCAAGCAGATCACCGATGCTGCCGTCATAGATCGGAGGTATTATCGTGCCAAAGGCTGCACAAAAACCCAAGGCGATCGCATAGCCAAGGGACATGCCGAGATACCGCATGGACAGACCAAATGTAAGCCCTCCGATCCCCCATAGCATCCCGAACAGATAGCACAAGGCGATGCTTTCCGCTGGGGCATCCGTCAATATCCCACGCAGACCCGGTACGGTGATGATGGCTATCAACCAGGGCATGATGATCCATGAAAAGACGCCGTTGATCAGCCATGCGGATTCCCACGCCCAGCTGCGAATCTTTTTGAACGGCATATAGAAGCTTCCGGCTGCAAAGCCTCCAACGGCATGTAGAAAAACGCCGATTAATAACATGGCATAATCTGCTTTCTATTCCCTGGTAATTTGCTTTAAAACGTACGGCTCAAAAAGACCGTAATCGAGTGTGTGATACCCTTTGCCGGCCGGCGGCCCGTTTTCAGGTCCTTTCTGAAACATGCCCGGCCAGGCACTGCCCACTCCCGGACCTGTGTGATGAGGCCCCAGAGTGTTTTTGAGTGTGCCGGTTACAATAACCTCGACAACATTCGTTCCGCTTCGGATCAGATTCGTTACATCACGCAGGTAGGGTTTATACCCTACATAGCCGGCTGATTGGCCGTTCACCTTGATCTCTGCAACACTGCCGTACCACTCTTGCAGCTCAACGACATAGTTCCCTGCCGGCCGGCTGATATCAAAGGCCTGCCTGTAAGAGACACCATTGGCGTAGAACCAATTTCCCTGGTCTTTCCAGCTCCCCGGTTTCAGTCCGGATTCCAGCTCGCCCTCGATAACGAATCCTGCATCTGTCGGCTTGACTTTAAATTCGCCCAGCACATAGGCCGGCTCCAGCTCATGATAGACCGTGAATGGTGACGCCTTGATTTTGATGGTATTATCTCCAAGCCTTGCGAATTCGGCGATATCGATCCTGCCGAACGATTTATCTAACCACCAGTCGCCTTCCCCTGCGGCAATCGTTTTGCCGTTACAGGTTATGTCATAC
>DAOWLL010000479.1 GCA_030641945.1 Gammaproteobacteria bacterium
CATTCGGTGTAATTCCCTCTGTACTGTTCGCGACAAAAAGCCTGCCAGCCGAGCTGGAAGTATTGCCTGCCTGGCTGACGATTTTTTCATCCATGTTCCTGCATGGCGGCTGGATGCATTTGATTGGCAACATGCTGTATCTATGGGTATTCGGTAACAACGTTGAAGACGCAATGGGGCACCGGCGGTTTATCGTGTTCTATTTATTATGCGGTTTGCTGGCGGCATTGACACAGGCTGTGCTCAATCCAGACTCGGAGATTCCAATGATAGGGGCCAGTGGCGCTATCTCAGGTGTGCTGGGCGCCTATTTGCTGCTGCATCCGTATGCGCGAATACTGGTGGTAATACCCATTTTTATTGTTATTTATACACCATGGATTGCTGCCTACTGGGTGCTTGGCTTCTGGTTTGTACTGCAATTAATTAACACGCTGACCAGCGCCAGTGATGTGGGTGGTGTGGCATATGGGGCTCATCTAGGCGGATTTGTCGCTGGAATGATATTGATCCCATTGTTTAAATACAGGCATGTACCCTTGTTTTCACCGTTGAAAAGAAAATAAAAAATAGTCCGCCTGCCGCTACACGGCCCCACGCTAATAAACGCAAATGTTTAAACAAATTATCCACAGATGAACGCAGATGAACACAGATATGTAGAAACTCAAAAACGCTTTCATCCGTGTCCATCTGCGTTTATCTGTGGACATATCCTGTTCCTTTTGGCATCCAGCGGTTCAGTAGCCTTATAAAATGAATCCGACAGCGGTAGCCTGGATGAAGCGCAGCGGAATCCGGGTATTTGTTCCGTGCAATCATGCTTGAGTCCCCGGATTACGTTTCACTTCATCCGGGCTACGATATGTACCGCGCCAATGAAACAATCTGTGCTTTTATTAATGATGAGTTACTTTAACTTTATATTGTTAGCGGATTATTACGTTCGAGTTAAATATTTATGAACAATAATGTTTCTGCGTACGGCACATATCTGCTGTTGCTTGAGTGCGGCAAACAGGCCGAGTTGTCGATAGGTAAACTCGGCAATGTGGTTACTGAGCCGGGTTACTACCTGTATGTTGGCAGTGCCTTCGGTCCCGGCGGTATACAGGCCAGAATAAATCATCATGCACGGATCGCCGTGCGCCCCCATTGGCATATCGATTATTTACGCACCAGGGCCAGGCCTATAGATGCATGGTGTGTATACGGTTGTCGGTATGAGCATGAATGGGCTCAGTCCCTGGAGCAGCTTGAGGATACGGTTATACCGTTAAAAGGCTTCGGCTCATCTGACTGTAATTGCATAACGCATTTGTTTCATTTGAGACACAGGCCTGTCCAGGCGGCACTGGAAAACCTGCTGAATAGTAAACTGAGCCAGGTAAATATTATCGATCAGGAATAGTTTCTTACATTCTCTCGATCAGTATCGATTTTATTTCTTCGTCGCTGAGCACGATCGGGTTGGTTTTCATGCTGCTGCCCCTTGCGTGTGCAACGACATGATCAAGGCCGGATGATTTCAGTCCATATTTTGATAGTTTTTCAAGCTGCAGATCGTACGTCCATCGCTGTAACAGTTCTATCAGTTTATCGAGCGCCTCGTCGGTTGATTTGAAACGTCTCTGTGACAGGACCTCGCTGACACGCGCATAGCGCTCGATCGCTGCGTTACCGGGTTCGCGTTCGAGCATGGCATTTATATTGGTGTGGGTGGCAGCAGCTACCAGTGTGCCGCAGACAACACCGTGCGGGACTGGGTAAAAAGCGCCGAGTGGTGATGCCAGGCCATGCACTGAACCAAGACCGGTTTGCGCCAGGTTTATCCCCGAGATCAGTGAAGCGTAAGCCATGCGTTCACGCGCCTGCGCATCTGCGCCCACACTCTGGTACAGCCTGACCAGGCCATCGCGCGCGGCACGCAGTCCGCTTATGCCAAGAGCGTCATTAAAAACATTGGCCTTGATGGAGACATAGGACTCTATCAGCTGTGTCAGCGCATCCATGCCATTGGCTGCAATCACGTCCCTGGGGCAGGTGGACAGCAGGTCGGGGTCAACGATGGCAACCTCGGCGACCAGTTTGTCATCACGAAATGATTTCTTGAAGCCATCAGCACCCTGTTTACTGAGTACTGAATTCTTCGTCGCTTCGCTGCCGGTACCGGCGCTCGTCGGTACAGCAATTAACGGAACAGCAGGTCCCTGGTAGGGCAGTTCAGGTCCAACACCTTCGAGAAAATCCATGACTGACTGG
>DAOWLL010000198.1 GCA_030641945.1 Gammaproteobacteria bacterium
GAACAACCCGGCCTGCAGCTGGATTTCTTTTTTCAGCAAAGCCACATAGGCTTCAGCCCTGGTGTAATCCCTGGTGACGATCTTGTTGCATGCGCAGTAGTAACAGATGGTGTTGCAGAAGGGGATATGCAAATACAGCGACAGGGGCGCCGGAATCGGGTCATTATTACTTTCATGCGCCCAGTTCCTGTAATCATTTTCACCGTAATCCTCAGTGAATTGCACCGCAGTCGGATACGATGTATACCTTGGACCCGTCTTGTCATAGCGGTTTATAAGGTCAAGGTCGAAAACAATTTTGTGGTCCGATAGGGGTGTGCTCATACTTCAGTCGTGAATCAAGATTCAGTGTGTTTAAAAAAAGATAGTGAAGACTACTTTAAAAGCTAAAATAACGACCATGACTTAAATCAAAAGTTTCTCTGTAATGAAGATAAGGCCATGTAGTATTTGAAGTTATTGATCTATGTCATGATTTTTCAAAGAAGCTTGAACTAGACTTCGCACCGGTATGGTGCGTACTCGGTTGGCAATGGCTGGAACCCGCCCTGAAACCGCGCTGCGACGATAGACTTGGCGCTGATATCCTGTGATACTTGGCCGCGAAGATGAGCCAGTGAATCGGAGAATAATAATATGCTGTCACACATACTCGGTCTTTTTATTAATCCAAAAAAAGAATGGCAGGCCATTCACGACAGTGATTGTTCAGTCACCAAGTGTTACCTTTCATACGTATTAATCCTTGCGGCGATTCCCCCTGTTTCGGGTTATTTCGGCACCACGGTTTTTGGCTGGTCGTTCGGTGCCCGCGAGGTCGTCAAGCTGGCGCCGGAAAGCGCCCTGATTATTGCCGCTGCCTATTACCTGATCATGCTGGTGGGTGTCTTTACCATGGGCCTGATGATCCAGTGGATGGGTAAAACCTATGATGCTGAACAGCCACTCTCGCGCACCGTGTCACTGGCTGCCTATACCGCAACCCCGTTATTTCTTATTGGCGTGTTCGAGCTGATGCCGATTCTGTGGGTCAACTTTCTCGTCGGCCTGCCTGCACTCGGCTACAGTGTCGTGCTGCTCTATACCGGCCTGCCCATCATGATGGGCATCTCGGAAGAAAAAGGTTTTCTGTTTTCCAGTGCGGTGCTTGCAGTCGGACTGGTCGCACTGGTGTGCATGATGGTCGCAACAGCCATTCTCTGGGGTTATGGTTTTGCGCCCCAATTCGTCGATTAATGACACTATGGCAGAGAAGTATTAGTAAAAAACAATATAATACGCGCATTAAAAATTAACCTGACAAAAAACAATTGTATTCGGAAGGATGCACCTATGAGTATCGAAACAGAAACCTATAACTATAAAGTCGTCAGACAGTTCGCAATCATGACGGTTGTCTGGGGTATTGTAGGCATGAGCGTTGGTGTGCTGATTGCGGCACAGCTGGCGTGGCCAGTGCTTAATTTTGATACGCCCTGGCTGACGTTTGGACGCCTGCGCCCACTGCATACCAATGCGGTGATTTTCGCTTTTGGCGGCTCGGCGTTATTTGCGACTTCCTATTATGTTGTCCAGCGTACCTGTCATGTACGACTGATATCCGACAAACTGGCGGCGTTCACCTTCTGGGGATGGCAAGTGGTCATTCTCTCAGCCGCGATTACATTGCCGCTGGGTTTTACCTCATCGAAAGAATATGCCGAACTGGAATGGCCGATTGATATTCTGATTACCCTGGTGTGGGTCAGCTATGCCATTGTCTTCTTCGGCACCATATTCAATCGCCGCATCAAACACATCTATGTGGCCAACTGGTTCTTTGGGTCTTTTATTCTGACCGTTGCCATGCTTCATCTTGTCAACAGTGCTGTCGTCCCGGTTACATTATTCAAGTCCTACTCGGCTTATGCAGGCGTGCAGGACGCCATGATTCAGTGGTGGTACGGCCATAACGCAGTGGGTTTCTTCCTCACGGCCGGCTTCCTTGGCATCATGTACTACTTCATGCCGAAACAGGCAGAGCGCCCTGTTTATTCTTACCGCCTTTCTGTTGTGCATTTCTGGGCGCTGGCCTTTACCTATATCTGGGCGGGCCCTCACCATTTGCACTACACCGCCTTGCCTGACTGGACCCAGTCACTCGGCATGGTGTTCTCTCTGATTCTGCTGGCGCCTTCCTGGGGCGGTATGATTAATGGCATCATGACCCTTTCAGGCGCGTGGGAGAAACTGCGCAGTGATCCGATTCTCAAGTTCCTGATCGTGTCCGTGTCTTTCTATGGCATGTCCACTTTCGAAGGACCGATGATGGCGATCAAGACAGTGAATGCACTTTCTCACTACACAGACTGGACCATCGGCCACGTCCATTCCGGTGCGCTTGGCTGGGTTGCCCTGGTCAGTATCGGCGCAATGTACCACCTGATTCCACGCCTGTTCGGTGTTGAGATGTTCAGCAAGCGGCTGATCGAGACCCATTTCTGGGTGGCTACCATTGGTATCGTGCTTTATATCACCTCGATGTGGATCTCGGGCATCATGCAGGGCCTGATGTGGCGTGCTGTTAACACCGATGGCACCCTGACCTACAGTTTTGTTGAAAGTGTCCAGGCCATGCATCCGTTCTATATCGTTCGCTTCATGGGTGGTGCCATATTCCTGAGCGGTATGCTCATCATGGCATACAACGTTTACAAGACGGTATCGAGTGGTAAAGCGATACAGGCGCCTATTCCAGAACCAGCGGCTGCTCATTAAGCGGGCATATCAGGAGACTAAACTATGTCATTACAGCAAAAAGTCGAAACTAATGTCGGTTTACTGATCATTCTCTCCCTGTTCGTGGTCATCTGGGGTGGACTGGCGCAGATTGTACCGCTGTTCTTCCAGCATTCGACAACCGAACCTGTTGCCGGTCTTGAGCCATATGCAGCGTTGCAGCTGACAGGACGCGATATCTACATACGTGAAGGCTGTGTTGGCTGCCATTCACAAATGATACGACCCTTCCGTGCGGAGACGGAACGCTATGGTCATTATTCAGTTGCCGGTGAGTTTATCTATGATCGCCCGTTCCTGTGGGGGTCCAAGCGTACCGGGCCAGACCTGCACCGTGTCGGCGGCCGTTATTCTGATGACTGGCATCGTGCGCACCTGATTGACCCGCGTGACGTGGTGCCGGAGTCCATTATGCCGAGCTATCCATGGCTCGAACAGAATGCTGTGGACGCCAGCACGATCCAGGACAAGATGAGAGCACTGAACCTGGTTAGCTACAAGGCCTATAGCGATGAGCAGATTGCTGCCGCGCCGGGTGAACTGGAAGGCAAAACCGAGATAGATGCAGTGATTGCGTATCTGCAGTCACTCGGTACCAAGATCAAGATGCGTCGATAGGCCAGACGCCTCGACAGCGCACGTTGACAGGATAGGGTAATCAGCCAGTGAGTGTTTCATTCGTACAATCTGTGTGGACCGTGATAGCGTTGGTGGTTTTCATCGGTATCGTTATATGGGCCTTCAGCCGCAGCCGTAAAGCTGATTTCGAGCAAGCTGGCCGCATAGCAATGGATGATGACAAACCCGTTCAACCGGCTGGTCGTAAAGTAACAAACAATAACGGTAGTAATTCAACCGAGGAGTAGACATGTCTGACTTCACTAGTGATTTCTGGAGTTGGTGGATAATCGTAATCTCATTAGGCGGCATCTTCTGGTGTGCCTGGCTGTTGTATACGAATTCGAAAGGCAAGATTCCCATAGGCCAGCAGGTAGAAGCAACAGGGCACGTATGGGACGAGGACCTGGAAGAACTGAATAACCCGCTGCCGCGCTGGTGGATGATTAAATTCTACATCACGATTGTGTTTGGCCTTGCCTACCTTGCGCTTTACCCGGGTTTGGGTACTTTTGAAGGTCTTCTTGGCTGGACGGAACTGGGTGAATACGAAAATGAAGTGGCCGCTGCTGATGCTAAATATGGTCCTTTGTATGACAAGTACCTGAATGAAGACATCGCGGCGCTGGCAGGCAACAGCAGTGCAGTAAAGACAGGGGAGCGTCTGTACGCTAACTATTGCGCGGTCTGCCATGGTTCTGATGCACGCGGTGCCACCGGCTTCCCGAATTTGCGTGACGGTGACTGGCTCTACGGCGGTACACCGCATGCCATCAAGCAAACCATTTTGAACGGACGTGCCGGTACCATGCCTGCCTGGGAAGCGCCACTGGGTGGTGCCGAAGGTGTCGAAGAAGTGGCTACCTATGTGATGCGCCTGGCGGGTCGACAGGTTGATAATGATCTGGCAGACAAGGGCAAGGTCCGCTTTGACACACTCTGTGTGGGCTGCCACATGCCTGACGGCACCGGCAATATCGCTCTGGGTGCGCCAAACCTGACCAATAACATCTGGCTCTACGGCGGTTCACCGCGCGCCATCAAGGCAACCATTGCCAAGGGCCGTAATGGCTTAATGCCGGCCCACTCAGAATTTCTGGGTGAAGCCAAGGTGCACATTCTGTCGGCTTATATCTACAGCCTGTCCTACGAGCAGGATTAAGATTAAGAGCAGTTAATAGATAACAGTTAAAAGCAAGTAGCCTGGATGAAGTGCAACGTAATCCGGGGACTCTGTCCAGCTCGAGGCATTTTCCCGGATTACAGAATACATCCTTGTATTCTGCCCGTAGGGCCAGCAATAGCTGTTCAAATTC
>DAOWLL010000450.1 GCA_030641945.1 Gammaproteobacteria bacterium
CAACGTAAAAAGTTATAACCGCAAAGACGCAAAGGGCGCAAAGGTAAAATATGTGTTGTCATTCCTGCTTTCGCGGGAATGACGGTATATAAACTCTTTCATCTCGACTTATTGTAACGAAAACGTCGGGAGATCTTTCACACTCGTACAAGGTGATAATAATTAATTTCTCCTTTGCGCTCTTTGCGCCTTTGCGGTGAAATTAGTAAAAAAATAAATACGGAATAAATAATGACTGAAGAAAATGAAGCTAGCACCGATAACGGACCCGACCCGGTTCGAAAGATCACTAAATACGTTCTCATTGTCGTAGCCATTCTGTTTATCTGGTACATGGCGGCTGACCGTATCGCGCCATGGACAGACCAGGCGCGTGTTCAGGCCTATGTTATTCCCATTGTTCCACAGGTGTCCGGGCGTGTTGTCGAGGTCAATGTCGTCAAGGACCAGGTCGTTGAGCCTGGTCATGTGTTATTAAAAATTAATCCTTCGGATTATCAGCTCGCCGTTGAATCTGCCGAAGCGGCGCTGGAGCTTGCGGGGCAGGAGATTGGTGCGGGTACCGCTACTGTGACAACCGCTCAGGCCGGGCTGGTAGAAGCAATTACCAATCTCGAGCACATGAAAACTCAGAGTGTGCGAGTGTATGAGCTTGAGAAGAAGCAGGTCATGTCAAAGGCAGAGGGTGACAAGGCGCGTGCTGTGGTGAAGCAGGCTGAGGCACAGGTTGACAGCGCCAGGGCCGAACTGGAAAAAGCCAAGCAGGCGCTGGGCGCGCAGGGTGAAGCTAACCCGCGCATTCGTTCTGCTATAGCTGACTTGAAGAAAGCGCAGCTCGATCTGCAAAGAGCCACAGTATACGCGCCTTCAAAAGGCGGTATTACCAACCTGCAAATCGAGGACGGTCATTATGCCAGTACGGGTGCGCCGTTAATGACCTTCATAGAGTTCGATAATGTCTGGATACAGGCAAACATGCGTGAGAATAATATTGCCAATATAAAGGAGGGCGATTCGGTGGATATTGCACTGGATGTTGCACCCGGTAAGGTTTTTAAAGGGTCGGTTAGCAGTATTGGTTTTGCCGTTGACAGTGCATCCACTGGTGCTATTGGTGATCTCGCAAGCATTGAAAGTAAAAGCGGCTGGCTGCGTGATGCGCAGCGTTTTCCGGTGATCATTACATTTGATGATGACAGTGCAAGCGGCTTGCGGCGCCTGGGTGGGCAGGCTGATGTGCTTGTCTACACCAGTAACAACTGGATCATTAACCCGCTTGGCTGGCTGTGGATACGCATGCTGAGCTGGTTGTCGTATGTCTATTGAGGCCGCAGCGAAAGCATCCTCTTTGAAAGCCTGGCTCCGTGCACTCGGCCAGGATCAGACCAGCGTCCGTATTATTCGTTTTGCTGTCGGCGTAACGATCTCCGCAGCGCTTGCCTATGGTATTAACTGGCCATTGTCTTTCCTGTTGCCGGTACTGACCACATTTATGTTGTCGTTGCCGTTACCCATGCCATCACTGGCGACGGGTCTGCGCAATATGTGGCACACCTTGATTGCGTTTGGCCTGGGGCTTGGATTTGCACTGTTCTTTCTGCAATTTCCGATTATTTATATGATGATGCTGGGCCTGGTGATGTACCACCTGTATTACTATCTCAATCGTGGCGGGTCGCTGTGGCTGACCTTGATGAGCTTCATCGCCATCCTGCTGCTGTCGATGCTGGGTAATTCACATGAAGGCCTGGCTGCCGGTGTCTCGCTGAACTTTATCTGGACCAGTTGGTTAACTGTGATCATGGTGTGGGTCTCGTATCTGCTGGTGCCTGATCCACAAACTGCACCGTTTCCGCAGGCGCCAGGATTCCAGCCGGGCTATTCTCAACCGGCCGCTGAAGCTGCGCTAAAAAGCACTATCGTGATCCTGCCGCTGGCGAGTCTGTTCTTCATATTTGATCTGACCAGCTACATGCTGGTGATGATTTTCGCGACATTATTTATTCTCAAGCCTGATTTGACTGCAGGCAAGGAAGCGGGTACAAATTCATTGATCTCCACCTTGCTCGGTGGTGCATTTGCCTGGGTGTTCTACTGGCTGATCGTGGCTGTTCCCGAGTACCATTTTTATGTTGCTTTGGTGTTTTTGACCGCACTGTATTTCGGTATGAATATTTTCTCTGGCAAGCCGGCAGCGAAGTATTACGGCTCTGCGATGATAGCATTATTGATTCTCGTTAACGGCAGTATGGGCGAGGGCGCGGATTTCACCGAGAAGTTCATTATGCGCATAATTTTGATAACATTGGCCGTGACTTATATTGTTGCAGCCTTGAAGGTGCTGGACAGATTCTGGCCAGTGGGGCGGCCTGATAATGAATAATGAATAACGAATAACGAATAACGAATAACGAATAACGAATAACAAAAGGCC
>DAOWLL010000225.1 GCA_030641945.1 Gammaproteobacteria bacterium
ATGGAGACGGGCACACCCTGGCGTTTGGTAATCGTGATATGTTTTAGATCGTCCAGTGTGGCAATTTGCCCGGGTGAACGGATCAGATACTGGGCACCAAAACGCTCAATATAGCCAGCCCCGGTATTTGCATTGTTGCGTACCAGTGCCGCCATCACATCCTGCAAGGTCAAATCAAAAGCCAGTAATTTGTCAGGATCAGGCAGCACGTGAAATTGCTTGCTGTATCCGCCAATGGTATTCACTTCAACCACACCGGGTGTCTGACGCAGTTGCGGGCGAACAATCCAGTCCTGTACGGTTCGCAGCGACATGAGATCGTGTCCGGCATCGTCGGTGCTGCCAACGGTATACATAAAAATTTCGCCCAATCCCGTGGCAATCGGACCCATTGCCGGCTCAATCCCTTCAGGCAACCGTTCTTTGACTTCACTGAGTCGTTCATTGACTAACTGGCGGGCCAGGTAGATGTCGGTACCATCCCTGAAAATGACAGTCACCTGTGACAGACCATAGCGTGAAATAGAGCGCGTATAGTCAAGTCGAGGCAAACCTGCCATTGCCGTCTCAATCGGGTACGTAATCCGTTGCTCTGACTCCAACGGTGAATAACCGGGCGCTTCAACATTGATCTGCACCTGTACATTAGTAATATCAGGCACCGCATCAATGGGCAGGCGATTAAAGTTATATATGCCCAATGCAGCAACGCAAGCTGCAACGAGCAATACCAGCCAACGATGCGCTAATGAAAAACTGACAACTTTATTCAACATTACCTCATCCCTTAATGGTCGTGACTGGCGCCGGACTTTTCGATATCGGCCTTGATGAGATAACTGTTTTCAGTGACATACTTCGTCCCTGGCTCAATACCCTCCAGTACTTCCACCCATTCACGATTTTGCCGCCCCAAATCCAGCATACGTACTTCATAGGTGTCATCGAAGCGTGCAAATACAACCTGAAAGTCACGAAAACGTTGTATGGCAGACTGTCGCACTGCCAGTGGGACAGCATGTGAAGCTACAGTAACGTGACCACGTATAAACTGACCGGGTCGCAACACACCGTCTTCATTTGATACCGTGACGCGGGCACGCACACTCTGGCTGGCATGCGCTGTTAGCGGTGACACCCAATCAATGCTGGCTGCTGTCTGATAATTCTCATCAAGTGTTTCCACCAGTACAGCCTGGCTTTTTTTTATAATGGCCAGGTCACGAACAAAAACATCCAGCTCGACCCAGACATCAGATAAATCAACAATAATGAACAATGGCTCATTACCGGTAGCTTCTCCGATCTGGATATCGCGTTTCACTATGAGGCCTTTTATTGGCGCTTTGACATGATAATCTTGCAAGCTCTCATTGCTTTGAACAGTCGCAAGTATTTCGCCGGCACTAACCACATCACCCAGCTCATGATGAATTGTTTTAACTACGCCGGGAAAGCGTGGGCGCACACGGGACAGCCGGTTTGGATTCGCCTGCACACGGCCTGTCAGGGTTCTCGTTTCAGTTAAGATGATCGGACCTGCTGCTTCTGTTTCGATACCCAGTTCCGTAGCTATTTTTTCAGGTATTTGGGTACGGCCTTCAAAATTATCGTAATGCCACGAGTATGATTTGCCTTCGTAGGTAGCTTTTACGTTTACGTCGAAAGAATGGGGTTCATAAACGACGCTATCGCCACGCAGATAAGTTCCCATTGGTGTAAATTGAATATGATCAGTCTTGTTACCTAAGCGGTTTAACTCAATATCAAGCGAGACTTTGCCTGGTGTTACGGGCTGATTGCCGTAATAGGCATAAACACGAAACTCTGGTGGTAAGCCAGTTTCATAAATGCTTATCTCCAGCATGAAGTCATCCTGTATCAGCAAGCGACCACCGTTAGGACCCCTGGGTGCCTGCTCTGCAGCGACACCATGCGCATGCTCTTGCTCATCATTATGAGAATCATGTGATCCATCAGACCCATACACTTCACCGGGTGAAATCAACATCCACCTTATGATCGAAATGGTTATCGCAGTAATTACAACAATGCTAATAAAATTACGGCTCATGGTATTTCTCCAGTAGATAGGCCGGCACCAGTCAGGCGGTCAATTTCAATACGATAACGATGATAATCTGCAGCGGCCATTACGTATTCGAGTCTTGAATCAAGCAAGGTGCGTTGCGCCACGTTGAGCTCAAGCAAGGAATAACGGCCCGTATTAAAGCCTGTTTCATAATCCTTCAGCGCACGTTCCGCTAACGGTATAATGGTTTCTCGGAAAGTGGCGGCAGCATCAATCGCGTGTTTGAGCTCCTGCTGAACCTCAAACAAAGTGGCGTATAACTCCAGTCTTCGCTGTTCCAGATCATATGGATTTCGCAGACTGATAAATTCTTCTTCTTCAACTATTAGCGCCGCGCGTGATGAAGTGCCTAACGGTATACTGAGTGACATCACCAGGCCGGTGTCATCCGTTGTATTAAAATGACGCAGGCCACCGGCGATTTCGATATCTGCTTTTCTACGTGACCGTGCTAATTGAATACGCGTCTCTGCCAGCCGCTTTTCAGTCGCAAAGCGCACTAAATCCGGGTTATGCTCCAGAAGCTGAACCAGAGTCTCGAATGGTGTCGCACTCCCTATATCAAACAAGTTGGCACCGGCGGAGTTAAAATGAATTTGCGTTTCTCCCCATAGTGTCACCAGCTTTAATCGTGAGCTAAGCAGTGTATGCCTGGCATGTTCTATTTCCAGCTCTATTCTGGCCAGCGCTATTTTGACTCGTCGAAGTTCAGCATTAGGCGACTTGCCTGCTTTAACGCGCAGTCCGACGACTTTTTGCGTTTGTTCTGCGAGAGCCAATGATTCCTTAGCTATTTCAAGACGTTCCTGATCAGTAACAACCTGTAAAAAGCGTTTTGTGGTTTCTGCTAATAAATCAAGCCGTTTGGCATCCTGATCATTACGCAACAACATGGCCTTGTTTTGCGCGACATCACCACGCAATTTGGCTTTATCACCCAGCTCAAGGACCTTTGACAGGCTTAGTGTTGATTCAAGATTATCGCTCCCGCTTAAGACACCGCTGCCGCCAAAGTTTTCAAACTCCAATGAAGTTCGAAATACCGGCGTTAGTTGCGCCGCACGAATACGCGCTGCCGCCGCTTTTGCTTCAAAGTCCGCGGCTTTCAGCAAAGGATTACGTTCAAGAACATTAACGATAGCTTGATCCAGTGTCAGACTACTGTGTGTTTCTTTATCAATGGCAAAAACCGTTGATACTGGTATAAGCAATAAACACATAAACCATTGACGCATAGCACCAATTCTCCAATGTCGATGTTACCGACGATAACTTCAGATAGATTGATCACACAGATAAATCAGATAGCCGCGCAACAGCTGGCAGACAGATTAAACCTGCGATTTGAATGAATAAACTGGAATTAGTGTAGAGGTGGTGCGCGTAATGGAGGAGAAAAGTAAGGATATAGCTGCTTCAGACTGAGGTCACTATGATCTGTTCTGATCCTGACCTGGTTATTATAAATCGGGAGTAGAACCAGCAGTATTGCCAGGATGATGTAAGGAAATAATTCTGGATTATTTTTTTTCAACACCACATCGGGTATTGCGGAAAGAATACTAGCGCCATCGTGATGCGACTGATCGACTTTATCCGCAATAATATGCAAATCGATGGTGTGTGCGTGGTCCACTGCACCGGCACTATATAGATGGTGTAAATGATAGTGCGCAGGCAGAAGTGTAGTAACCAATACGGCAATGACCAATAGCCAACTAATTGATCTGCGGTTAATTATTGTCTTCAACGATGAGCACATGCTTCTAAGTCTAGCAGTTATATTATCGAGTGACATCCCCAAATAACCACTACTTCGGCTGTTGGAACAGAGTGTCTTCCATCATTACACGTCCGCTCCTTTAAACGGACATCATTATCAAACGCCCATATTCCATATAATGCACGACGGCCTTGCACTGTTCTGGCACAGCAGCACATCATAAGTCAGAAGGCGAGCTACATTAAAGTACGTCAAAAACCTGTTATAAGATTCGCGTGCTGGGATAAAGTGTACTGGTCGCGACTTGATCTAACAGTAACTGTCTGATTTTGACTCACCGATATCGCCCAAAGCAGACATTTCTCCATGTAGTAAACACTATGATTTGCCGCGAAAAACGCACTAAAATGTAGGGAACATTTTGAACGCACGCCAGTGCGGCCCGCAGGGCGAAGCGCAGGACTGCGCGGAGTAACGAACGCGAATACTTTTATTAAAGCTACCATTCTCGTAGGGTGGATTAGGCGAAAGCCGTAATCCACCAGATTGCATTAATCGCGTGGTGCAATAC
>DAOWLL010000541.1 GCA_030641945.1 Gammaproteobacteria bacterium
CTGATGCACACCTTCGCCAATCGATGTCAGCAGAACGACTGCTGCAATACCAACTGCGATGCCTAGCCCTGTCAGAAAGCTGCGCATGCGGTGCGCAATCAGCGAGCTACCGGTCAAGATGAAATAATCACGGATTTGCATTGCACTTACCGCCCGGACAAGGCCTGAACCGGGTCCAGCCGTGCAGCACGACGCGCGGGCATCAAACTGAATAAAAGCCCGGTGATTATTGCAACCACCAGCGCAATTACAACAGCCCATACGGGCGCATAGGCAGGAAACACGGGGAAGGCGTAACGTATTAACCAGCTACCAAACTGACCCAATAGATATCCGGCGATTGCACCCAAAGAGGATAATAAAAACGCTTCAGCAAGAATCAGGATAATGATCTGTCCTGGTGATGCTCCGAGCGCTTTTAGTAAGCCAATTTCAGCGCTACGTTGCGACACTGCAACCAGCATCACATTCATTATCAAAATACCAGCCACGGCCAGGCTGATTGCGGCGATGCCACCGACGGCGTATGTCAACGCACCGAGTATACGGTCAAATGTTTCAAGTACAGCGTCCTGTGTAATCACAGTGACATCTTTTTTCCCCTGATGCCTTTCCTGCAGCGTATCGATAATGAATTGCTTTACTGGCTCTATGGCATCGCGTGTCTTTGCTTCCACAAGAATGCGAAAAACGGAAGATGTATTGAATAGTTGCTGAGCAGAAGCAATCGGTATCATGATGGTTTCCTGTACATCAACACCGATTGAGCGCCCCTCCGAACCCATAATCCCTATGACGCGGAAACGGCGATCACCAATGCGAATCCATTTGCCCATTGCGCGTTTGGCACCAAAAAGCTCATCACGTATCTTGAGTCCAATCACGGCAACTGATGACGCTCTATCCAGGTCAATCTTTGGTAAAAATTTTCCCTGTGTTAGCTCCCAGTGGCGAATCGCCAGCATCTCATGATTAGTACCCAGGACAACGACTTCACGCGAACGACTTAAATGGCTAACATCAGCAGAACCGACATTGATCGGCGCAATTCTTCTGACGTTGTAACTACGTGTGAGTGCAAGTGCATCATCCAGCGTCAGGTCACGCGGTGTTTCCCCCATCATCGTGGTTGGATTGATGCCAGCAGTTTCAGAACGTCCCGGGATAACAATAACCAGGTTGGTACCTAGTGATGCGAATCTGTCCATGACGTACAGACGCGCACCTTCACCAAGTGAAGTAAGTACCACAACAGCGGATACACCAATCGCCATAGCGATCAGCATCAGGAACGTACGTGTTGGATAACCACGTAGCGCGCCCCATGAAAACCAGGCAATGTCTGTACTATGAAGCGCCATGATCCTTATTTACTGGATTACTGCTTGAAATATCATTGTGTGAAAGATCACTGTGCATTCGTCCATCTATCATGCGCAGTTGACGCCTTGCGCGCTGACCTATTTCGTGATCATGCGTGACCACGATGAGTGTGATGCCGCGCTCATTCAATTGTTCAAGAATACGGATCACATCCATGCCTGATTTATGATCGAGATTACCGGTTGGTTCATCGGCAAGTAAAACATTGGGCTCAGTCACGGTTGCACGCGCAATTGCCACACGCTGGCGCTGACCGCCGGAAAGCTGTTCCGGCTTATGATGACTGCGATCAGTCAGACCAAGCCCTTCAAGTGCGTTTGCAACTTTCGATTTGCGTTCCTCTAACGGCATGCCGGCGAGTATCAGAGGCAACTCAACATTCTCTGCGGCCGTGAATCTAGGCACGAGATGAAACATCTGAAATACAAAGCCGATTTCACGATTCCGTACCTGCGCCTGTTCTATGTCGCTAAGCGAAGTGACATCCTGCCCATTAAGGCAATAGATCCCTGAAGTGGGACGATCCAGTAATCCAAGCAAATTGAGTAGAGTTGATTTGCCAGATCCTGACGGC
>DAOWLL010000362.1 GCA_030641945.1 Gammaproteobacteria bacterium
GACTAAAGTCGCTCCTACAATCAATAATATTCCTCTCTGTGTACTCTGTGGTGAGCAAATCGTAGGCCTGATGCATTGCGGCTGGCTCCATGAAACGATTGATATCCCTTTTCATGGCGATGACTTCCTGCGCGGCAATTTGATCGTTTTCCATGACAGAATCCCTGGCCATATCGACAGCGGTTGACACAATATGATGCAATTCCTTGAGGATCTTTTGGGTTGCATCGCTGATCGAGACCCCTTGTTCGATGCCCTCGTAACCCTGGTGTACGAGATCAGTTTCAATCACATCGCCAATATTCTCGAGGTCAATGGCCGTGGCCATGAGATTGATGAAATCGTGGGTTTGTTCCTCCGACAAGGTGTTCTGACTGATGCGTACAGGATAGGTAATGATACATCCATGCAGGATGTCCACCTCATCGTCAATTTTTGCGGCCGCCCTGAGCGACCCCCCGGTTACCACCGGGGATGGCAGGCATGATTTGCTCCAGCATGTCTATGACACGGTTACCCATATGGCCGATCTCAAGGCGCACCCGGTCGAGTGCCAGCGAGGAGGTCTCCAGTAGTGCATCGTCAAGATAAGCGCCTGGCACATGCCTTTCTCACTACTCAAGCATCGAAAAATCAAGTGAAAATTTTACTAAATTGTTAAACATTTGTTACAACGTGGTATAACATCGCGTTGCAGATATAGTGACATGTAAGCCGCCTTTTGTGCTGGCGTCTATCATGTTTCAATGGGTTCGCCGAATAAGCACAGTCAGCCACCAACGACCTGGAAATCGATATGCCAGAAATCAACTTCAAATTACAATTTGATGCAAGAGCAAGACTTGTTTTCATCCTGTTGGCCGGAGTTTTTACCACCCTGGCGGCCGTTCCAGTACTCGCTGCCGTTGAATCGGAGCAGACGATCAACTGGGGCGTGATGGGTATGCAGTTGTTTGGCGGTCTGGCGCTGTTCCTGTTCGGCATGGAGCAGATGGCAGACGCCTTGAAGGCAGTCGCCGGCAACCGCATGAAGACGATACTGGCCAAGTTGACCAGCAACCGCTTCATGGGAGCGATAACCGGTGCCTTCGTCACCGCGGTCATTCAGTCATCCTCGGTAACGACGGTGCTGGTGGTGGGCTTTATTACCGCGGGCCTGATGTCTATGGCCCAGTCGGTCGGCGTCATAATGGGCGCCAATATCGGTACGACCATTACGGCGCAGATCGTCGCCTTCAAGGTGACCAAAGCGGCGCTGCTAATGATCGGAGTCGGTTTCTCGATGCTGTTCACTTCTAAATCCGAACGTACCAAGCATTATGGCGCCATGCTGATGGGTCTGGGTCTGGTCTTTTTCGGCATGAGCGTAATGAGCGATGCCATGAAGCCCTTGCGTACCTACCAGCCTTTTCTCGATCTGATGATCCAGATGGAAAACCCGTTGATCGGTATCCTGATTGCAGCCACCTTCACCGGGCTCATCCAGTCTTCCTCGGCGACAACCGGTATCGTGATCGTGATGGCCAGTCAAGGCTTTATCACGCTCCCGGCGGGTATCGCTCTGGCTTTCGGGGCGAACATCGGGACCTGTGTCACCGCGATGCTGGCCTCGATCGGGAAACCGAGGGAAGCGGTACGCGCGGCCACTGTCCATGTGTTGTTCAATATCGCGGGTGTGGTTTTATGGTTCATGTTTATCCCGCAGCTTGCACACGTGGTGACCTGGTTATCCCCTGCGCACCCCGAACTGTCCGGCGTGGATCGTCTCGGCGCGGAGACGCCGCGACAGATCGCCAACGCCCATACAATCTTCAATGTTGCAAATACATTTATCTTTATCGGCTTCTCAACACAATTTGCACGACTGGTGGAACGACTGATACCGGACCGGCCAATCGAGGAAGAGGGGCTCGTGGTCAGTGCCAAATATCTCGAACCGGAACTTCTCAGCACACCGGCACTCGCGCTGGACCGTGTGCGCATGGAAGTCCTGCACATGGGTGATGTCGTACAGGTCATGCTCGATGAAATCATGCCGGCGATCCTGAGCGGCAACAAGGAGAGTCTGGCGACAATCCAGCGCATGGACGACGAGGTAGACATACTGTACGCCCAGATTCTGGAGTACATGGGACAGATCAGCAAGGGTACACTGACGGAAGAACAGACCGAGGAATTCCTACACTTGATGGAAGCGCTGACCGATCTCGAAAATATCGGTGACATCATTGAAACGAATCTGGTGGAACTGGGACGCAGTCGCATTGACAATAGTGTCTCGATCAGTGCACCGACTCAAAAAGTGCTGACCGGTTTTCATGAGCTGCTCAAGCGGGCCTTGAGCGGGGCGATACAGGCGGTCTCGCAAAATAACCGTGAGGTTGCCAAAGTCGTGATCGACATGAAAGATGAGATTACCGCCCTGGCCAATTCGGCCGCCGCTCATCAGGCCGCGCGCCTGGTTGCCGAAGAACCCAACCGGATTCCTGCCTATACGATCGAGATCGATATCATCGAAAAACAGAAGAGGATCTACTATTTTGCCAAGCGCATGGCCAAAACCGTGATGCCAATCGATGAGCAGATAGAGCTGGACAGCACGGTTCAAGTCGGCGTATAAAGAAACGGACGTTGCGCACGAAGCGCGCAGCAACAGGGCATTGCTGTCACAGACATAGCATTTAGGTCCGCACAGCAAGGTGTCTAAGCTAAATGATGGAAGGAAAATCATGGGTCTTAAACAGTTAATCAAGAGCTTGCAAACAAGCATCTCCGGTGAATCAAACAGTGAACACACGTCCCGCGACCGTATCGAGGAACTACTCGGCGAATTTGAAAAAAAAGAGAAAAAGCTGAATCGTAAACTGTCGGAAGAGAAAAATTCCAGGAAACGCAAGGATCTAAAACTGAAACTGAAGATCATTTCAACACAGCACAAGAAAGGCATGGCCCGTCTACACGAGCTGGAGAAAAACTCGCACTGATTCGCTCGCCACGCGCAGCTGCAGGGCGTGGTTATACCTTGTTAATCTGCAGTCGCTCAGACTTGAAC
>DAOWLL010000041.1 GCA_030641945.1 Gammaproteobacteria bacterium
ACGGTATCGCCGAAGGCGAGGACGCCGGCAATCACACCAAGGACAAAAAAGATACCATCCACTTTCAGTGTGGCCATGCTGACCAGGGACGTACCAGGGCAGTAGCCGCCGATAATAAAACCGACGCCCATGATGAGGCCACCCACAATACCGGGCCACAGATAGGTCGGATTGACCCAAACATCGTCGTAGTCGAGCAGCCCCAGTGCTGTGGACAGGAAAACCAGCGTCATGGCCACGATGATGGCCGTGAACATCACTTTCAGGACTGTCAGTTCGCGAAAGTAGAACTGGGCCGCGAGCTTGCGCGCATCGCCGAAACCGGCAGATTCGAGAATAAAGCCGAAGGCAAAGCCGATGGCAACATAGACCAGGTAGGATCCTGGGATTCCGAGCTGGGCGGCGAGATCAAAAGGGGCCACGATCTATTGCTCCGCCTGCCACAGTCGCCTGACAAACCAGGCCAGGCCATAGCCACCGGCAAACACTGCCAGCATGAAAGCCCAGCTCCCGACCGATAATACCGCACCGCCGCTCAGTGCCTGACCCGAAGTGCAACCGCGTGCAAGCCGTGCGCCGTAGCCCATCAGTAAGCCGCCGAGAAAAGCGTAGCCCCATCGTGATCTGGAACTTATCTGTGGTCCATGAAAGGTCTGTAGCTTGACACGTTTGCGCAGCATGCCCGAAGCAAAGCCACCGAGCAGGATTCCTGCGACTTCCCAGACGATCCAGTGATCCAGTGGATCCCGGTCGCCACCGGCCATGCGGGCAATATACGGTACCCTGTCCACGTACTCGGGTACCACCAGGTCCTGCACAGCAACGGCAATCCGGTTCACTCCACCGGACGACCCCAGTCCATGACCGGTAATGAAGAAGGAAAGAAACAGCACCACGCCGAGCAGTGCCCCCGCTACGTAGGGGTTCCAGTATTTCACCTCATCTATAGTCGGCTTCATGTGTTCACTCCGTATTATGCTTGCTTATAAGGGTCTTGTACGACTGCGCCACGTCATGGTCGGGCACAAACTGCAGGGCACCGTCGCCGTTTATCAGAAACTCACCATCCAGCACGATATCCGTGGTATCGGTTATGACAGACGGTTTCATATTGCCCGGTTGGTATGGGGACAGGGTAAAAGCGGCCGCTGCCTGTTCGTCTTCGCGGTGACAGCGCGTGCAATCCCGGTTGACCTGATCACCGTGACGGACATTGTGGTGAATATGGTAGGCTCGAACCTCGCCCCTGATTGTGGGGTTTTTCACTCCGTTAGCCCGCAGGCGTTCCTTGATCAGGACAACTTTTGAAGAGTCATCAAGACGCAGTTCATCCGCCCCCAGTTTTCCATTGTGGTCTGCATCAAAAGTCTGCATGATTTCTGCGTCGTAACCACCATCACTGATCCAGGCGCGGGCAAGAATATCCGCTGCAATCTCTTCTTCGCTTGCTTGATCTACCCAGAACCAGCGTGTGACCAGGTTGTAGGGCAGCACCTTGTTCTCTCCCTGCACACCGGTGCCCACCCGTAACAGCGGTCTGTAGCCACGGATGTAGGCGGTGCTTATATGCTGTACATCGCCGTCTAGTCCCCGGTAATTTGTTTGCGGTGTACCGTCGGGCCGCACAACAGTGGCATCGATGGATTGCTGGGCCGACATTTCCAGCTGCGGTACGTGGCAGGATTCGCAGGTAACAGCATTGAAGTGTTTATCCTGTTCTGGCAGCCAGGCATGTGTTCCAGTCAGGCTGTGACAGCTCTCGCAACGGCGCCGGTTACCGTCACTGGAGGGTGCGCTGGTCACTGCTACCTCTCCCGCCAGGCGCTCAGGCCGGCCTCGGGAATAGTGGCAGTCGCCGCAGGAAACCAGGCGTGCAGCATGCACGTCCCAGGGCATATCGAGCTGGTCCTTGGCTTCCAGGTTCATCGCCGACAGGCGTACCAGTTGGGGCGAGAACACCTGTCCCGTCTTTTCCGTGGTCCATTCTTTGCCGTTTCCGAGCTGAACCAGCAGGGGGCCGGAACCGTTGTGTACCATGCCATGACAGGCCCCGCAGTTGGCTTCGGAAACCGGGTGCAGCTGCAGTTCGGCCTCACCATCCTCGGCCACTCGCTGCGTATTCCACAGGTAGCCGTCAGCCGTCTTTTCGACCAGGCCGGTGGCCGCCAGCGTTGCGGTCACCGACCACTCGGGCTCACCGGACTGGATGGCTTCGAGTCTGCCCGCATGATCAGGTTGCGTAATGTGGCAGAGGAAACAGTTCATCTGCTCATCGTCGTGCGCAGGAATGCGCGGACCGTCCGTCATCAGGGGTCTGCGTTCGACAGATAGTTTTTCATCCCGCACGCTGGTGTGGTAACCATGGGCATCGAGAAAGTCCGGCTCCTCGAGTTCGTGACACATGCCACAGGTTTCCGCCACTGACAGGGGTTCGCCTGACTGGGTGACCGGCTCGGCGTTTGCATCCATCAGGTACACCGGGTCGTGTTCAGCAACCAGGTGCATCAACGGGTCGCCGGGATAGCCGAGGGCGCTCCAGTCGATCCGCCCCTGTTCGCCGTGGCAGTCCCTGCACTGCAGTGCCTGGTCCAGGCTGGTGACCATGTGAGACAGGGGGAAATACATCTCGGTAGAGGCAAAATCAAACTGTCCGCTATAGGGCAGGCCAGTCACTATTGAGCCGAGTTTCAGTGCTGTAGGCCAGTCGAACCGGGTCCAGAAACCCAGGTCACCATGGACGTTGGGAATGAGAAAGTAGTGGTTTACCGTATCATAGGGTTGTTTACCACGGTGCACCTTGAAAGGCCATATTTTTGCCTCGGGGTCGTCACGATCCCCGAGTGGGTGGTTGATGCTTGTCGGTTTCGACGGGTCAATCCGGTCCCCGACGATATAGCGTGACGAGGTCTGGTTGTACCAGTAGTACTCGGGCCGGTTTTTCTTCGACCAGGTGAAGCGGCCCTTGATTTTCATGTAGACATGTTCGTCGGTGATATCGAGGTCCTGGCCCGCTTGCGACCAGTCCCAGCTGAGCTTGGTTCCGATGTCGGCACCCATGTGCGGAACATGGCAGGACTGGCAGGCCAGGCGATCGGTATGAGCATTGAGCCGTACATCGTCATGTGGTTTTTCTACATGGCAATCAGTACATTCGAGAAAGTTTTCGCTGTCCACACTCACGGCCATTGAACGCCCGCGAATACGGTGCTGTTTAGTTTGATGGCAGTCGATACACTGCATATCGTGTTTGCCCATGTGGACGTCGATGCGTGCACTGGGAAACAGCAGCGTGTCGTCCATGTCACCGTGCTTTACGGCGTCACCGCCGCCGCCCTGAAAGTGGCAGCCGCCGCAGTTCCTGCGGCGCGGTAAGCCAACGCTACGAGCCACTTCCAGCAGATCCACGGACTCATCCGGTAATCCTGCTCCCTGGTATTTCTTCAAATAGCTGCCGCTGTTGTCGTGGCAGACCAGGCAGTCAACACGTGTCTCGTCGTTGAAATCGAAATTTTGGTCTTCCCATCCATAGCCGATGTGGCAGGTGGTGCAGGCCGGCCAGTTGGACTGAACACCGATGCAGAAATTGTTGATGACGTTGCGCTTGCCGATGCGCTGGGGTTTATCATGTCCGGGTAGCATGACTTCCTGACCCTGCCAGTTCCAGTGAGCTGTCTTCATAACCTCGCGTGCCGAATTTTCGTGACACTGGAGACAGGCGCGCGTGACCGCAGGACCATCTGCAAACGGTTCATGGAAGAAACTGCTGTGGTCGGTATGTGCTGCGTGTTTGGCCAACCTGTCCCGGGCATCGGTGCGGACAGACGTGTCTGGTTCAGGGCTACACGACAGGCAGGCGGCAATGGTCACCAGTACGGCGACAAGCAGGAGCAGTTTGCTTATGGAATAGCTGACTTTCTCAGTTCGGGGAAAAACCAACTTATTGTACCTGTGGATGAAGCAGGGGTATTCTGAGTACATTAATACATTTATGCATCACTGGCATTGATGATTATCAATATCACGAGCATAACCACGGTCTTACGGAACATCATTAAATTAAAAGAAAGGGGTTGGTGACAATTGATTATGATGAAAAAATAGGAAAATAAACCGAGAATAAACCCTTTAAAGGGTTCTTTTGGTGGCAATTGAGTAAAATCGTTATTCGGTAAAATAGTAGTTTTAGATTATGAATAAATTAACAACATTGTCACTTGTGCTGGTTGCCTGTATTGGCTGCGATCAGAGCACTAAATACATAGCAAAATATTATCTTGAGGGTCAAGGCAGATACAGCTTTATAGGTGATACTTTTCGTCTTGGTTATTCTGAAAATACAGGTGCATTCCTGGGCTTGGGCGCTTCCCTGCCAGAGCATGTTCGTACCATCATGTTTTCTGGCCTGGTGGCAATATTCCTGCTGGTATTCCTTGTATACATCATCAAGAGTTCCGATATCAGTAAAACCGGTATCATAGCGAGTGCCTTAATTATTGGTGGTGGCCTGAGCAACCTGATTGACAGGCTGGTTAATAATGGTGCTGTTATAGATTTCCTGAATTTAGGTATCGGTTCTCTAAGAACAGGTATTTTTAATGTGGCGGATATGGCTATTATGCTGGGTGCGCTGTTATTACTGGTGCACAAAAAAGATACTGTATAACAGGGTCTTTACCCCATCAAGTGGGTAAAAATTCAAATGATTGCCACAGAGAACACAGAGGTTTTATCCGCCTGCCGCTACACGGCCCCCGCAAAAGACGCGATGTTGTTGTGTCTGAATAGTTTCGTAGCCAGCAAGGAACAGGATATATGTCCACAGATGAACACAGATGAACGCAGATATTTAGAAACTTAAAAACGCTTTCATCCGTGTTTATCTGTGGACAATTTGTTTTTAAACATTTGTGTGGGGCCGTGTAGCGGCAGGCGGTCAAATATTCCCTGTGGGGTGTGATCATGTTGACCCTTCCTTGCCACGGCGTTAATGGTTTCACAATGGATCATAAATAAAGAGGATGGACGGATAATATTTGATCAAAGGTGGTATCTGGTTTAATAATAATCCCTCCGCCCCTTTTATTGCCTCTTTTATCATGTCAGATCTGACTGCCCACCCGGGAAGCTTCAATTTTAAAGTTAAACCTGACGGTGTCACTAACTAATATAGGCAGTTTATGCATGCCAAATTCCGAGCGTTGGATTTCTGCGTGGGCACTCAGGGTCATTTTCAGGCCTTGTTCAGCGTTGTAACTTTCAGTTGTACTAATGTGTACAGTAAATACGAGTGGTCGTGTGGTGCCGCGCAGTGTTAATTCACCATGCAGACGTGCTGTTGTTTCACTAATCCACTCAAAGTCCGTGCTAACAAATATGATATCGGGGAACTGTGCCGCATTAAAAAACACGTTGCTTTTGAGATAGTCATCCAGATCATGATCACCGGTAGCCATGCTGTTTACTTTGATAAGAAATAAAATTTGTCTGGACTGGTCTGCTTTGACAGGTAAGGCCAGACCGCCATCAAATTGATTAAAACGGCCTTCTAACGTGCTGAAAGGAAAATGATTTACCTCAAAAGAAACGTTTGAGATGCTGGTGTCGACGCGGTAAAAATAACCTTTGTTTGCGGCCTCCAGCATGGCATTAATGATGGCCGGGTTAATGTGACTGTTTTCTGCCAGGTCACATTGCATATTTGTTGCAGCGGCCGGGTGTGCAAACAGTAGCCAGAAACTGGCCAGGTACACGGCTGAAATTCTTTTGCCGTGATTGTATATCAGGTGCAAAAAATTATTCATCAGAAGCCCCCTGAGCCGACTGGATATTGACAGGCTAACGCATTCCCGGGCCCAGATAATCGGCTTGATAAGAATATTAGTTATTCCTGATACGAATAAGCATGCCTGGAAAACTGTGTTCTGAGCCTGCATGCTCTATAAGTTATGTATCAGGCCATGGGTCGCAGCATGGTGCCGAAGCGTTGCATCGGCTCACTAAATCAGGCGGCAAATCAGACGACCAGCATCATGGCGAATAGCAGTATTGTTGAATAATGGTGCGATTATTATGAAAACCTTCCTCAAAGTATTTGTCGGTATTGTTGTGCTGCTTGTTATTGCTGCAGCCGGTTTTGTTTATACCTTCGACGCCAATAACTACAAAGAAGAAATTACCGAGCTGGCTGAATCCGTCACAGGACGGCCAATCAGTATCGCAGGTGATATGGAACTATCGCTTTACCCGTGGATAGGAATAAAAATTAATGATGTGACCGTTGAGAATACTTCCGGATTCAGTAATAAAACTTTTGCCACCATCGGCCAGTTTGATGTCAGGATAAAAATTGCCCCTCTGCTGCAAAAGCGACTCGATATCGATAAGCTGGTGTTGCACCGTCTCGCGGTTAACTTTGAAATAAACGCTGCAGGTGAAGACAACTGGTCAGACTTTTCGGGTGTATCTGAAAGCGATAAGGTGAAATCAGAATTCGGCCTGGCCGGACTGGCTATCGGCGGTATCGATCTGGCAGATTCCAAACTCACCTGGCTGGATGCTAATACAGGTAAACAATTTAAAATTTCCAAATTGAGCCTTAGCACCCAGGCTATCAATAAAGGAGAGCCATTACCTGTTGAAATAAAAGCTTATGTTGAAAGTAATCAACCCGAGTGGCAGGCTGCGGTTAAAGCCACAACCAGGCTTGATTTTGATGATAGCAAGGCTGCGTTTAATGCTAATGGCCTTAAGCTGACTGCCACGGCACTGTTGCCGAGTAAGCAGATGGGTAAATTCTCCTTTGCGATGGTCGCAGACAGCACAATCAATTTGCAGACACAAACAGCAAAGTTAACTAATGCCAGGCTTGGTGCTGTAGGGCTGGTGATGAGTGGCACATTCGATATTGAGAATATTTTTTCAGTTCCGGTTATTCAAGGTCCCTTAAAAGTAAAAACATTCGAGGCAGGTGCAGTTGCGAAACACTTCAAGCTTGATATGCCACAGTTCGCCAACTCACAGAGCTTGAAAAAAATCTCACTGGCCACATCATTTAAAACGGATTTCAATACGGTTTATTTAGATGATATTTCTGCCATCGTAGATGAGAGCAAGGTAAAAGGTTTTGTGCATATAACAGGAATGTCTCAACCCGTAATTAACTATGAATTGAAGACTGACAGAATAAATTTAGATAATTACAGGGTGGTTAGTAACGAGCCGGACCAGGATGAAGCACCGCTTATGCTGGGTTTTATCAGGGCTGTTGATCTTGAAGGCGTGCTTGATGTTGAAACTGCCAATGTGGACGATATTGAGTTGAAGAAGTTACATATTGCAACGAACATCGAAAATGACATTGTAAATGCCAACCCGATAACGATGCTGGTGAGTGAAGGCGAGGTGAAAGCTGCGATGCGGCTTGATGCGCGTAAGACGCCCGCAGTATCATTTGTTGCTGAAGTGAAGCAGGTGGATGCAGATGCCAGTATCAATCCGCTATTAAACAACATCATTGGTGATGAAGCCCCGACCCTGAAAGGGCTGGTTAATGCCGATGCAAAGCTCAGTGCAAGAGGCTCAAGCGTGACCACACTTAAGACATCGGCACAGGGAACAATAAAAGTTAGTATGGATAAAGCCATCGTTAAGGGCATTGATTTTGATCATGCTTCCCAGTCCGTCGTAGTTGATTATGCAGAAAGAAACGACTTTAGAGTGAGCCGCACGTTCAATAATGAGTATGTTCCGGACAGAACAACAGAATTTACTAGCTTGCGCGCCACATTCAAGGTCTCAAAAGGCAGGCTGGTCAATAAAGATCTGTTGCTGGTATCAGACCAGGTAAATGTAACGGGTTCTGGGAGTATTGATTTTATTAACGCCAAACTGGACTACCGTCCTGTTATTGATATGAACATGAAGAGTACTGTGAATGTGCGCGATAAATTAAGAGATCATCCCATGGAATATCATACGCATGGTTTGTTGGGGGAATTAAGCTATGAATTTGATGTTGAAAAATATGATCTTCATATGGGCCGGTTAATGCTCCAGGAAGCCAAGGCGAATAGAAACAGGCGGATAAATAGCCAGTCTCAGGGCGCGTGGACAAACGCCTTAAGCAAATAGAATAAAATAGAAAATAATATGGGGGAGGGTTGTGTGCGAGGCCCACATCACTTCATCGGCATCTATATACCTTTCGTCGGCCTGTTCAAGGCAATTTAAGCATTTCTGTAATATTAGACTATTCTAATACATGAAAGGATATGTCTGAATCATCAGGGTTATCAAATACAGGGAAACGTGCTGATCTGAACAACGCCGACCCCCTGGCGGCATCTCAAATGTTCCGAAACCCTGCTGGCTTGTGTACTGACCGCGATTAGTCAGCAGCCGACGCAGGCTTGAAATTCAAAAAATCTGCATTTTTTTATTACTGCATATTTAGGGAAGAAGCACATGTTTAATAAAATAAAAAAACTACTTGCAGTGCTCATTATTATTATTTGTGGTGCGGCCAATGCGGATTTGGCTGCTATCGAGTATGTGGATTACGAGGGCGTTATTAATCCACATTAAATTTGCCTCTATTATTTTATTTTCGAAAAGCTTATTCTTGCGGCCTGAATTTAAGTTTATTAAGGGAGAGCAAAATGGCTTCTTACAAATGCGAAGTTTGTGGCATGAGTATCGGCAACATGACCTGCGGTGAATGCGGTGCAGAGCTTGTTCACAGTACGATTACAACTGATGATGGTGAAACCGTACACGTTTCTGAATGTCCGAATGGGCACGGCAAGGTGAAATCACCGATGTGCTGTGGTCAGGACATGAGCTGTAAAGTGGCTGATGATTAGCCCGCATTTCTCACCCGATGGACGAGCCCTCACTTGATCTTTGAATCCACAAAGTATTTTACTCAGTCGGCAATACACATGGTTATTCCACTTCTTCGTAAAATCCCTTGGGAATCCATATCTCTGCGTGATCATCTCGCCCCCGGGTGAGAAATGCGGGCTAATCATCAGCCA
>DAOWLL010000441.1 GCA_030641945.1 Gammaproteobacteria bacterium
ATCGAGGACGGCTTGTATCCGGGCGGTGTTCATCTGTTCGATTCTGTTGACTCGACAAATGACTGGTCACTTGAAGAGCTCAAGCAAGGCAGGGAGCCTCCTTTCGTTTGTATTGCCGACCATCAAAGCAAGGGGCGTGGACGCAGGGGCAGGCATTGGCTGTCGCCGCCCGCTGCAAATATCTACATGAGCCTGGCCTGGCATTTCGAGTTATCAGCCGACAGGCTGGGTGTGCTGTCACTGGCGCAAGGCGTTGCTGTGATAAATGCATTAGATAAAATCGGGGTAAACAACGCATGGCTCAAGTGGCCTAATGATGTTTTGATAAATGATGAAAAGATCGCGGGTATCCTTATCGAAACCAGCGCTGTTCGTGCAAACAGCTGCAATGCCGTGATTGGTATAGGTGTTAATTACCAGATGCCGGAAAACATAACGCCCGATTCCGGCATGCGCTGGACCGATGTTGCGCATTCGGCTTGCGCTATGCTTCCTGAGAGAAACGCGCTGCTTGCGATTCTGCTAAATGAAACAGTAAGCATGTGCCGTCTGTACCAGCAGAAATCCATGAAAATATTATCGGATATAAAGCATGAGCTTGAAGCATTAAACAACAAGGCTGTTAGCGTGCATCTTGAAAATGGAGATCAATTACTGGGTACGGTGCTTGGCATCAATGATGCAGGTGAACTGCGAGTGCTTGTGGACGGGGTGGAGCGTGTTTTTAACAGCGCCGACGTCAGTTTGAAAAAGTTGAACAATGAGCCTGATACAGGTGGCTTATGCTGACGATTGATATCGGCAACAGTCATATCAAATGGGCTGTATGGCGTGCTGCATGCATATCTCAAACTGGCTGCATCAAATATTCGAAACAGCAAGCTGAAACTGCGTTTGAGATCTGGAAAGAGTTGCAGCCGGAGAAACGAGTCATCGTTGCCTGTGTTGCAGGTGAGTCGATTGAAAACACATTAAAAGACTGGATGCAGCTGCACTGGTCAGTCAAGCCCGGGTTTTTGCGTACCATTGCGAAACTGAACGGTGTAACCAATGCTTATACCGATCCCTCTCAGCATGGTGTCGACCGCTGGGCTGCATTGCTGGGTGCGCATTCACTCTACGATGATCCAGTATGCATCATCGATGCAGGTACGGCTATTACTGTTGATTTGATGGATGCTGAAGGAAGGCATCAGGGAGGACGCATTTTACCGGGGCTGAGCATGATGCGTGAGGCCTTGCTCAAAGGCACGGATGGTATTCATCAAACAGAAGGCAAACTCACTGCTTTTGCCAATAACACAGCCGATGCTGTTAGCAGTGGTACACTACACATGTTGCAGGCTGCATTGATTGAGATTTGTTCATCAGCCAGGCAATGCCTCGGCAATAATGTGAAAATAATAATAACCGGCGGAATGTCGGAGCAGCTAATGTCTTTACCCTGTTTACCTGAAATGTTGCATGAACCCGATCTTGTGTTGAAAGGACTGCACGCGGTGGCACAGACTCTGCTTGCTGGAAACTGATCAATGCGCTGGTTTTTCTTACTGCTGCTGGTTCTCAATATTGGTTATGTCGCGTGGGAACTCAACCGTGAGCATCCTCAGTATGCATATAAAGCAGCCTTACCGAAAGGTGTGGAGCGAATAGTGCTGCTGCGTGAGCTGGAATCAGAGACAGCAGCAAAACAGAAGTTTGCGCAGTTATCCGCCAGGGCAATCGTGCAGGAGCCGGTAACAAAGCCCTCAGAGAATGATTCGATACCACCGCAACCGGCAGAATCCAGCAAAACTCAAACTGAGGTGGCAGTACTGGGCGGCGTTGCCGCTGTTGAAGAGGATAAGGCGGTGGCTGAAAACCTGGGTGCTGCGCCCACAGAAGAGCCCGCAAGCAAGCCTGTAGCCAAACCCGCTGGCGATCTTTGCTATACATTGGGGCCTTTCAGGGAAATGAAAACGCTCAGGCTTGTTACGCGCGAGATCAAGGATTACGTGGTTGAGGCATCGTTTAGAAGCAAGGAAGAGCAGGAGCAAACCATGTTCCGGGTATTTGTCCGACCAGTCGGCGGCAAACAGGAGGCCAAAGCCCTGATCAAGGAACTGGTCAGCAAAAATATCAGGGATTATTTCATTATCACTGATGGCCCGAACAAAAATGGTATTTCACTTGGATACTTCAGTGATAAGGGCAGGGCTTACCGTCATGCCGATCGTGTGCGCAAGCTTGGTTTTGATGCCACGGCTGAGCCGGTTTTCAGGTCCTATACCATTTACTGGCTGGATTACCGCATCAAGGCAGGTAATGAAATTCCTCAGCAGATTGTCGATGAACACCTGGAAAATACAGCTCAGCGACTGAGTCGTGACTGTACCTGAAAATTACATTCTGCAGCTGTGCCAGTAATCTTGCTAAAAGTCAGGTGAACCAGTTGCTTTAACAGTGCTCAACCCCTAAAATCCCCCGCCTTGTCACTGGCGTTGCTCTGCACGC
>DAOWLL010000034.1 GCA_030641945.1 Gammaproteobacteria bacterium
TAGTTAGAGAATAAAATGAACAGCGCGACCAGGTTCAAGATTGTAATACTCTTGCTCCTCATACTCATTGTGACGGGTGGTGTTTTGTTTTTTACTCAGGATTACGGTGCGCCTGATCCAACGATGGACGCCGTGGAACGGAGCCTGGAGACGAGCCGGCATGAACGGCTGTTAGCGCGTATCGCAGAGAACGATGCCGTCATCAGTGGTTTCACCACCGACGGTTGTAGCGGCGGTCTCTCCAACGCCTGGGAGCAGTTTTCCGCCAGATTTCCCGAGCTTGAAGTTCGCCATGGAGAACTGCCGCCCTGGCAGGAGTGTTGCGTTACACACGACCGACACTATCACACGGGTGGTGCAGGAACCTTGTCCGCAAGCGAGAGTTTTGAACGACGCAAACAAGCCGACCTGGACCTGAAAACCTGTGTCGTCGACACTGGCGTGCGGCGCTCGGCTGCTTTCCAGGATATCTACGGGCTGACTGAAGCACAGGTCAGGGGGCTTTATGAAGTAGTCTCTGAAACGATGTATCGGGCCGTACGCCTCGGCGGCATACCCTGCACCAGTCAACCATGGCGCTGGGGTTACGGCTGGCCGCAGTGTCGCCAGGATTCCAGAAGCTAACGGCTGGTCATCTGTAGCAGTATTAGCAGTATTTCAGTATTTAGTATTTGGGTCGGACCAACATAAGGCTATGAAAAACCCAAAATAATTCCTCTAAACAAGCTGTTATTCAAGCTTAAAACGACAATTTTATAGCCAAAAACGATACTTTAAGGAAGAAGTGCTATGCCATGAGCAAATCGTTATTTTTAACCAGGTCATGCCTGGCACATTACTCATCGGTGTCATAAAAAAGATTTTCTTCTTAAATTCGCAAAAGATCGTAAAAGCTGGGTTCATTGGTTATTTGAAGCTAAAAATCGTTATGGTCTTTGTGTATTAAATTATATTGTTACATCAAATCATATCCATTTATTAGTAAAGGGTACAAAGGTGGCAAGCTCACAATCACCCCTTCGGTGTTGATGAGCGAGGACTTATTGAACATGTATTTAATATATGGCGGGTTACTGGCTCCCGTAGCGGGAGCATGCTAAGATCCGTTTATGAGAGTTATCGCAAAATCCATGTTAAGGGTATTCTGGGAAAGCAGCCCAAAATACCGTGATGCGAAAAAACAGATGACTGAGTGGTACAACTACTGTGCAAATGCGAAGTGGAACTCTCACCACGAACTTAAAGCTGACTTGCGCAATGCCAGCATATTAAAGAACAATCGCGTTGTTTTTAATGTTTGTGGTAATAAATACCGTATTGTTGTATTAACTGATTACTCAAGACATGGAATACTTATACGATTTGTGGGCACGCATAAGCAATATGATGAAATTAAGGATATTGATAATATTTGAGGTCATACATGAAACTGAAACCGATTAAAAATAAAACAGAGTTAAAGCAGGCGTTAAATCGTATTAATGAACTGTGGGGCGCAAAGCGCAATACAGAAAAAGGAGATGAACTTGATGTTCTAATGCTATTGGTTGAAAAGTATGAAGAAGAGCATTACCCAATACCACCATCTGATCCTATTGAGGCTATCAAGTTTTTGATGGAGCAAAAGGAGCTGACACGAAAAGACCTGGAGCCATACCTTGGTACAAGAGCCCGTGTTTCTGAAGTATTGAACAAGAAACGTAATCTGACACTACCCATGATCAAGAGATTACATGAAGGGCTGAATATCCCATATAACTGTCTAATTGCCTAATGAAGGAAAGTGGGCTTCACTCTGACCCCTTTTTCTTCACCCCGGGGCGCCGCGGGCAGCGCCCCGGAGAACACACTGAAGAGATGCCTGAACTAAAGATCAAAAACGCTTATTATGTGCTGCTTGGCATAATGGGAGTGATCGTTATCGGTCTGTTGCTTCTGTTCCGCAAAATGCGATGGTCTGGAGTTTGATAAGTGAAACAGGAAGATGTTAATAAGTCAGTCTTAGTGCTGATGGTGATTGGAATATCAGCACTTTTCCTCACCATGGTTAAGCAGTTCCTGATGGCGATTTTTCTTGCCGGGCTGTTCAGCGCACTGGCGCGTCCCGTATATCGTCGCCTGAAAATCAGGTTCAATGGGCACAGGCACCTGGCTTCTGTGACCACGCTGCTGCTTATGATCTTTGTCGTGTTGATACCGCTGATGCTGCTGGTCGGTATTATCGTGGCGCAGGCGATTGATGTCGGCCAGTCGGTCACGCCCTGGATCAAGCAGACCCTGGAACAGCCCGACAGGTTGACTGCTTATCTGCAGCACCTGCCGTTTTACGAACACCTGGAACCCTACCGTGGTGTCATCCTGGAAAAAGCAGGGGAACTCGTTGGTTCTATAAGCAAGCTGATCGTGGGTGGTCTATCACAGGCAACACTGGGCACGGCCAACTTCCTGTTCATGACCTTCGTGTTTTTGTACACGATGTACTTTTTCCAGATGGACGGCGCCAAACTGATCAAAAAAATTCTTTACTACCTGCCGCTGAACAGCGACGACGAAAGCCTGATGTTGAACAAATTTACCTCGGTCACACGGGCTACGCTAAAAGGTTCATTGCTGATCGGAATACTGCAGGGTGGTCTTGCCGGACTCGCGTTCGCGGTTGCCGGTATCGACAATGCCGTGTTTTGGGGAACTATCATGGCCGTGCTGTCGATCATACCGAGTATTGGCTCGGCACTGGTGTGGATACCTGCGGCCATTATCCTGATCGCCCAGGGCAGTGTTGCAGCCGGGGTAGGGCTGTTGATCTTCTGCGGTGTGGTCGTTGGCAGCCTGGACAATGTGTTGCGCCCGATACTCGTCGGTAAGGATACAAAAATGCACGAACTGATGATTTTCTTCGGTACCCTGGGCGGTATCATGATGTTTGGTATCAGCGGTATTTTTATCGGTCCATTAATTGCATCATTGTTTGTCACTATATGGGAACTATATGGTTTGGCTTTCAGTGACTATTTACCGGAAGTGTATTACAAGAAGCAGACAGTAAATGCTATTGATTCAGACGCAGAGAAAGAATCAGATCATTAATATTTATTACTTAATATCGAGATGTTTTTAACGCAAAGACGCAGAGCCACAAAGAACGCAAAGATAGATTGGTTCGTAGGGTGGGCTCCGCCCACCTTCGTATGCTAACGGTGTGCAGTGTTCTACTTGCGAACGGGTTGTAAATAATTTTATCTGCAAAAAATGCAAAGGACGCGAATGTTGTTTTCATATTTAAAACCTTTTGCGTTCTTGGCGGATTATATTGGTATTGTAAGCCCCGGATTACACTTTGCTATGTGCCCGGTCTATACAGCTTTGCTTCATCCGGGTTACCGTTCTAATGATCACGGTGGGCGGAGCCCACCCTACGTGGCAAACCAAACATTTAAGCTGTTTCCTCTGCGCCCTTCGCGCCTCTGCGTTGAAATCCATCTTTTTCTATCATCTGTTTCTGGGCGTAGGGTGGGCTCCGCCCACCATTGCGAATGGATTGTAAATAATATTTAGCCGCAAAAAACGCAAAGCACGCGAATCTTGTTTCAATAATTAAAAAGTCTTATTGCGTTGTGGGCGTTATTTGCGGACTGTACTGGAATTATAAAACCCGGATTACGCTTCGCTTCATCCAGGCTACTCGCTGACTTTATACAATACGTGCTCCCATAGGAACATTCGGGCCATCTTGCGCCTTCTGTTGCGTCAGCATGTCGCTATCAGAGCGCCGGGTAATCATGAGCATACCTAGTTCACCAGTGCGGGGGCGGAAGATAATGCCGTTGTTCCAGATTGAGGTAATTATGCCGTCTGGCTCCATGATCGGTAAATGCAGTTTTGGATTATACGGATGTGTCTCATTATCTTGTAATACCACGTCACGATAAAAGGTAGCCCAGTTTGTGATGATAGCGCTCTTGCTGCGAATCAGCGTTAAGAATTTGGGGATTTCGGTAGGAGGCAAACCAGCCCGACGGGCACGGAAGCTGCCATCTGCATTGCGGATTGATTGGCGGATGAGGACCGGGGTTTCCACATCTCCCTTAAAATAGGGCACGTTGGCTTCATAATTACCTGCATGATGCTCGGTCAGGTCCAAAATGGATGGCTTTCTACTGCGGAAATTGGCAAGCATGATATTCATATCTGATTTCATCTCGCGGAAAAACCATGAGGTAAGTGCATCATTGGTAGACACAAATGGAACCAGGCCTTCCTGTTTTGCTTTGGCCTTCTCCTGAGACACCCAGGCAGGGTCTACAGTATGAATACACACATTTTGCGGCTCGCGACGAGTCACCTTTGCGCCCATATAGGCTCCCATAATGCCAAGGCCAACACCAGCCGAGGTAAACATTGCATTTTCCTTTTCGCCAATGACCTCGGTTTTGGCTTTCTCAAAATCAGCAACCCTCATCGGGTCAAGTGCCTCCACGTCTGTGTCCGCGCTCAACATGCCGTACAATTTGTAATAGGTATGCCCATCTCCCAAGGTGTGGTTCATAGAAACAACCAGCGCAAAGCCCGGTAAAGTTATAGCCTGCTGTAAAGGCGTGGCCTGATTGTCGTCCATTTCTTCTGTTTCAATCGGAATAACCGCCACTTTGAATAACGGTTCATCTTCATCGGTCGCCGGTTTCGAGCGTGCGCACTGAACCGGCAACAAACAGTGTACGAGCTCTTCATAAGGCATGCTGAGCGAAAAGCACACATCTCCAGGCTCATACACAGAGAAATATTGGTCAATGACAGGCTCAAGCTCAAAGGTCCTGGCATACGCCAGCGCAACCACGCGATCTGCCGTGTTCTTTTTTACGATTCGTGAAGTGAGCCACGGATTTTTCTCCACAATCATCGCCAACCGATGGCGCAGGAACTCGACCGGGGCAGCACCTTCATACAGCGTTACCGTAGTCACAGGTGGCAGGTGCAGGTTTTCAAGTTCCCACCTGGTCAATATCAGAGTTTCTCTGCCATCAGGCCTTAAACGTTTATGCTTGCTCATTTGAAAACACCTTTTGAATAAACCGGGTCAGAGAAGAATGGCACTTACTTAAGCCAAAAAATGCACATTATCTTAGTAAATTCGTCATTGCGAGGTACGAAGCTATCTCTGGCTGACAGGCACCAGACGCTAATAGATTGCCGCGCGGAGCCTGTCCTGAGCGAGTAAAACGAGTCGAAAGGGCTCGCAATGACGGGGATTTCGGCTTAAGTAAGTGCCATTCGGGTCAGAGAATAATTAATTCTAATATTAGAAACAATTGTTTTCTGACCCGAATGGCACTTCGGGGATATGTTATATGATGTGGATTTCACAGCTGAACAGCTTCCAGTCCGACGGTTTGATACTGGTAAATAGCAAAGAATCTTAATACAATCAATCCAGATTCAATCATCACATTGAAGAAATATTATGCCTAAGATAGCCAAGCCTGTTTACGTTCTGTGCATGATGGTACTCGTCACTGCCTGTGATGAAAAACAAAAATTACAAACGGAAGCCCCCCTGCGTCCTGTCCGCACCATCGTCGCTTCTGCTGCCGACGGTCTCACCGGCAGAGACTTTCCCGGTGTTGTCATCGCGCAGAACAGAGCTGACCTGTCATTCAGGGTTGCCGGAAAATTAAAAGAGCTGCTCATCAACGAAGGCGATGACGTTGCTAAGGGGCAGATAATCGCCCGACTGGATCAAACGGATTTCAAGATTGAACTGGAAGACAAAAAGGCAAGTTACGTAACAGCCAAGGCTAATTTCACACGTACAGCCAGGCTCGTTGAACCCGGCCATATCTCACAAAGCGATTTCGACCAGATAAAAGCCACCTATGGCACAGCGACGGCACACCTGAAAGCAGCTGAACAGAACCTTGTCTACACAGAATTAACAGTACCCTTTGATGGCAGCATCACCAAGATCTATGTAGACAATTTTGAAGAGGTTGTAGCAAAAGGAAAAATTGCCACTGTGCAGGACCTCAATTCGATGGAGGTCGAAATCGATGTTCCCGAATCCTTGATGATCCACGTCAGGCGCGGGGAAAATAAACGGAAAATACACGCCATTTTCGATGCCATCAAAGATAAAAAATTTGAGTTAACATTTCGTGAGGTTTCCGCCCAGGCAGATGAAACGACACACGCTTATAAAGTCAGGCTCAGCCTGCCGCCGATCAAAGACTACACCATTCTTCCGGGCATGACTGCAACAGTTGTCGCCGACAGCGTACCTACCGTTGATGGCAGTGGAAATGTAAATGACATAATCATTCCGTCACATGCGGTACTGGAAGATAACAAGGGCCGTTTCGTTTATACCGCCGAACCCGAGTCACCAACATCGACAACCGCTGTCATACACCGTCGAAACGTCACTACTTCCCGTCTGACAAACAGCGGCTTGATGATCACCTCAGGCCTCAACAAAAATGACCTGGTAGTCACAGCAGGCATGAGCAAGATGCAGGAAGGCCTGAGAGTAAGGTTGATGGTAGATCCTGATCTTATAGGACAGGAACATTGAATATAACTGCCATTGCTCTCAGGAACAATCGCACCACGATCGTTCTGATGCTGGTTATCCTGCTGGCTGGTTTTCAATCATACCTGAATATGCCCAGGGCTTATGATCCCGGCTTCATTATCCGTGCGGCGCAGGTCGTCACCTATTTTCCCGGCGCCAGTCCGGAACGTGTTGAACAGCTGGTCTCGGATAAAATTGAAAAAGTTGTACAGGAAATACCCGAACTCGATTTTGTCACCAGTGAGTCACGCACCGGTGTTTCCATCATTCTGGTTAATATCAAGGAAAGTTACAAAAACATGCGGCCTATCTGGGACAGCCTGCGCAGGAAAATTGATGATGTAAAGGAGGAATTGCCCGACGGCATCATCGGTCCTGAAGTCAATGATGAGTTCGGTGATGTTTTCGGCATCGTCATGACGCTGACCGGTGAAGGTTACAGCTATGCTGAATTAAAAGATATTGCAGACGATACCCGCGACCAGTTTCTTTACCTGGAAGACGTTGCCAAGGTTGAAATTCTCGGTGCGCAGGAAGAGCGTATTTTTGTTGAATACAGCAATACGCAGCTTTCCAAACTCAACCTTTCTCCTTCACAGTTGCTGCAGATGTTAAGCGGCCGCAACATCATCATACCCGGCGGTTCAATAAAAATCGGCACTGAACGTATCGAACTCGAACCCAGTGGCAATTTCCGCTCTGTAGAAGAAGTTAAGAAAACGGTCATCACATTGCCCGGCAGTAATGAAATTCTGTACCTCAGTGACATTGCTGATATCAAACGCGGCTACGTTGATCCGCCCGTCACTATGGTTCATTCTTCCGGCACCAAGGCGCTCGGCCTCGCCATCTCCATGCGTGAAGGCGGCAACAATATAGAGCTGGGAGAAAAAGTTAAAGAAACATTGAGTCGTATAAAAAGCTCATACCCTTACGGTGTTGAATTCGAAGTCATCAATTTCTCACCCAGAGAAGTACAAAACAAAGTTAACAGTTTTGCGACAAACCTGGTACAGGCCATCCTGGTTGTTGCTGCCGTGATGCTGATTAGTCTTGGTTTGCGTACCGGTCTTATCGTTGCCTTCCTGATTCCTGCCAGCATGGTCATGGCGATGTTGATGATGTCCTTTTTCAATATCGGCCTGGACCAGATCTCTCTGGCGGCGTTGATCATAGCTCTCGGCATGCTGGTAGATAACGGTATCGTTATGACGGAGAGCATCATGGTCTCAATGTCGAATGGCAAACAACCCGTCGATGCGGCTATCGAATCAGCCAATGAATTACGCGTACCATTATTGACGTCGTCATTGACGACTGCCGCTGCGTTTTTGCCTATCTTTCTCGCTGAGTCGAATGTCGGCGAGTTCACCGCATCGCTGTTCAAGGTTGTCACCATCACTCTGCTCTGCTCATGGCTGCTGTCCTTAACGGTCATCCCGCTATTATGTGTGTCCTTTCTGAAAGTGAAACAGCAATCAACAGATTATGACAGCCGTTTTTACAATGGTTACCGTAGTTTTTTAACCGTTTTACTCCGCTTCAGAATAAGCACGCTGGTATTCGCGGTACTGCTGTTCGCCACTGCAATATACGGCCTGAGATACGTACCCAATATATTTTTCCCACCTTCAGACCGGCTGTATTTTACGGTTGAACTGACCCTGCCACTGGGTACGGCTATCGAGACCACCGAAGCCGTTGCTGCCCGTTTCGAAGATTTTATCGGCAAAGAGTTGACTGTCGATGCCATTGCTGGTGAAGAAACTGATCAACAGGGTGTGACCAGTTGGATAAGTTATATCGGCTCAGGCGGCACACGTTTTGTGTTATCTCACAACCCCGAACCACCCGGCAGTAACTATGCGCTGCTGGTGTTGAATACTACCAGCAGTGAAGTCATCGATGAGTTGATAGTGCGGTTGAACGACTATGCATTTGATCACTACCCGGATGTATTGATAAAGGCGCAGCGTATCAGCAGTGCTGCACCCGTAAAAAACCCGGTCGAAGTCCGGCTTTACGGAAATGATACAGACGCCTTATTTGACATCATGGAAGATGTAAAAAATGAGATGAGTAATATTGATGGCCTGCAGAATATTACAGATGACTGGGGACAGCGGATCAAAAAACTCGTAGTGGAAATAAATCAGCAACGTGCGCTGCGAGCAGGTGTAAGCAATGAAGATATTGCGATCTCTCTGCAGTCAGGCCTGAGCGGACTGGAACTGACGCAATACCGTGAAGATGACAAAGTGATACCCGTCGTGTTTCGTTCTGTTGAAGCTGACCGGCATGACATAAGAAAGTTACAGTCGTTAACCATCTACTCGCAGGCAAAAGGCACGGCGATACCCTTAACGCAGGTTGCTGATATCGATATCGTCTGGGAACCGGCGAAAATATTACGTCGTGACCGTCTCAAAGCGATCACCGTCGGCGCCCAGATAAAGCCGGGGTTTACCGCGGCCGAAGGTTTCAAGGCATTAAAGCCCGGGTTGGAAAAATCATCTGTTCACTGGCCGTTCGGCTTTCGTTATGAGCTGGGTGGTGATGCCGAATCATCACAAAAAGGTAACCAGTCGATCGCTGATAAACTTCCGATTGCGGTATTTATCATCCTGTTCTTACTGGTCGCGCAATTTAATTCTATCCGCAAGTCGATCATCATCCTCGCCACTATTCCTCTGGGCCTGATCGGGGTAACCGCAGGGTTGTTGCTGGGACAATCGTTCTTTGGCTTCATGACCCTGCTCGGCATAATTTCACTGGCCGGCATCGTCATAAACAATGCAATCGTGCTGCTGGAACGCATTCAGCTTGAGATGGATGAGCTCGGCCTGCCGCCTTACGAAGCAATCATATCGGGTGCACAAAAGCGTTTTCGGCCTATATTACTGACCACGGCAACAACCGTACTCGGCTTGATACCGCTATATCTTGGCGGCGGTGAGATGTGGGAACCGATGGCGATCGCTATTATGGCCGGCCTGTTATTTTCAACCCTGTTAACCTTGGGTGTTGTCCCCGTACTGTACGCAACATTATTTAAGGTAAGATCCACAAACAACTGAACATATCTCTATGTCGCTGCCGGAAGGCTTACCTGATGAAGAATAATCATACCGAGGTACGACTGACAGCATCGGCGATGTCTTGATGTTGGCATACTGGAAGATCCAGCTTTAGCCCGCATTTCTCACCAGGATTTGGAATTTTGGGGCAAGCTGGCAAAGCAGGTTGGACGATCGCCCGCGGATGCATAACCATAGCTATGGATTAAGGGGGATCGTCCAGGATGCGACGCCAGCTTGTTCCAAAAACCAA
>DAOWLL010000048.1 GCA_030641945.1 Gammaproteobacteria bacterium
TCTGTGGACATATGTCCTATTCCTTCCTGGCATCTATAACATGAATCCGACAGTTGTGTTCTTTGTGACTCTGTGGCAATCATTTGAATTTTTACCCACTTGATACCCTATAATTATAATAATCAGGATCTCAGCTATGAAGCTTGCCATGACAGTTTCGGGGAAAGTGGGTGCCAATATGATCTGGCGCCTGATCAAGAGCAGATATCCTGTTAAACCAGCAGATAATAATAAGGGCTGAAAGGAGCATACTGGATGGTTACAACCGAGCAGAATATCGAAACTGCAGATCCAACCAACATTGTCATCTTTGGTGCTGCCGGTGACTTGACCAAGCGCAAGTTAATACCGGCATTGGTGCGCATGATCAAGAGCGGTCTGGTTCATAGCGACAGCCGTATTATCGGCGTGGTTAACAACCGAACGGATGAAGTCTGGTTTAAGCTGATTCGTGACAGTCTGAGCGAGTTCTCGCCCGAAATTGTGATGGATGACAACAACTGGGCCGTATTTTCCTCCAGGATGAAAATGGTTCCCGGTGACCTGGCTAAAGAGGACACCTATGTTCGTCTTGCAGAATCGCTGGAAACACTCGGCGGCAGGAAGAATGCGATGTTTTACTGTGCAGTCCCGCCTGAATGGTATGGCAAGGTCGCAAGTGGACTGGAAAGTTCGGGCCTGGTCAGCGAAGACGAGGGTTACCGGCGCCTGGTTATTGAAAAACCTTTTGGCATGAACCTTGAGACGGCACGCGCACTCAATAATGAGCTGCAAGCCGTTTTCGACGAAAAACAGATCTATCGTATCGACCACTACCTTGGCAAGGAAAGTGTGCAGAATCTGCTGGTTTACCGTTTCGCCAACAGCATCATGGAGCCGTTGTGGAACCGTAACTATATCGATCATATCCAGATATCGGTCGCTGAAACCCTGGGCATAGAATACCGCGCCAAATACTATGAACATTCCGGCGCGCTCAGGGACATGATTCAGAGTCATTTGATGCAGGTTTTGACGCTGGTAGCGATGGAGCCGCCGGTTGAATTTACAGCTGATGCGGTACGTGATGAAAAAATGAAAGTATTGCGCGCTGTGCGCCGCTTCGATCCGGAACAGGTAAAGCATCAGACAGTCGCAGCGCAATATGCTTCAGGCGCCATCGATGAAGAGCAGGTGCCAGCCTATGTTGCTGAAGAAGGTGTATCGCCGGAATCGGCAACAGAAACCTTTGCAGCCGTGCGTTTTTATATCGACAGCTGGCGCTGGCAGGGCGTGCCTTTTATTCTGTGGACCGGAAAACGATTACCGAAAAAAGTATCAGAAGTCATGATCCGCTTTCGCAAACCGCCCTTTAACCTGTTTGACAGTCATGCCTCGATACCGGCGCCCAATGCGCTGGTGTTTCGCCTGCAGCCTGAGGGCGGTGTGGTGTTGCGGCTGAACGCAAAGAAAACGGGATTGACCACGGATAATGAAGAAATGGTCATGCGCGCACCCTACGCGAATGATGCCTCCGAGGTGGCGGATGCCTACGAAGTGCTGATGCATGATGTGCTCACCGGTGACGGTACCTTGTTCTCCCGTTCGGATGAAGTGGAGGAATCCTGGGATATCGTCGAGCCTATACTTGAAGCATGGAAGGACCGGTTTTCAATCGAACGCTACCGCGCGGGCACCTGGGATATTGAGGCGATGGATGAGTTATCAGCAGATTGTGCCTGCGGCTGGCACAAGCCTAGCTGATGGAGGATGATTTCAGGATATTCCCTGATACTGAGGCCGTGGCGCAGGCAGCTGCCGACTTTCTATACGATCAAATCAGCGCCTGTGTTAATGAAAAGGGTAGCTGCCATGTCGCACTCCCGGGCGGCAGCACGCCGGCGCGATGCCTCGAGCTGCTGTCAGGCAAGGACCTGCCATGGAGCAGCATACACTGGTATCTGGGTGATGAGCGCTGTTATCCAATCGCTCATGCAGAACGTAATGACAGCATGATTGAGCAGCAGTTATGGTCAAGAATTGAAGCACCTGCTGAAAACCGGCACCCGATACCGGCAGAGCTAGGCCCGGAGCTGGCTGCAGAAAAATATTCCGCGTTAATCAATCAAATTGACTGTCTTGACATCGTTGTTCTCGGTATGGGCGAAGATGGCCATACCGCCAGCCTGTTTCCTGATAATCCGGCGAATGAAAACGACCATGCTGTTGTGCCGGTGTTTGATGCACCCAAGCCGCCGGCGCAAAGAGTTTCACTGGGCCTGACGACGATACAATCAGCCGTTCAGCGTATTGTGCTGGTGTCGGGCAGCGGTAAGCGCGAAGCTTTGGCACGGCTAAAACAGGGTATACAACTTCCAATCGCTCGCATCGGACCATCCACCTGGTTCGTTGATGAGGCAGCTGCTTACAATAATAAAATGGGAGATTAGATGACTCACGAAGACGGTAAACTCAATATTCTGCTGATCAGCATCCATGGGCTCATCCGCGGGCAGGACCTGGAGCTGGGCAGGGATGCCGATACCGGTGGCCAGACAAAATACGTGGTTGAGCTGTTGCGTGCGCTGGGAGAGAGGCCGGAGGTCGGGCAGGCGGATTTGTTAACCCGGCGTATTGTTGATCCAAATGTAAGCGAGGATTACGCTGAGCCATCAGAACGTCTATCAGACAACCTCAGGATCATACGCATTGATTGCGGTGAGGCGGGTTATCTGCCTAAAGAGGCATTGTGGGACTCGCTCGATAATTTTGCAGACAATGCGCTGGATTTCCTTAACAGCCAAAATCGGCTGCCTGACATTATCCATAGCCATTACGCTGATGCGGGTTATGTCGGCACCCGGCTTTCACACCAGCTCAATATACCGCTGGTTCACACCGGCCACTCGCTGGGACGCACTAAACGTAAACGCCTGCTTGCCAGTGGTGTGAAGCGTGATGTCATCGAACAGCGTTACAATATTTCACGACGGATCGATGCAGAAGAAGAAATACTGGGCGTGGCAGAACGGGTAATAACGAGCACCAACCAGGAGATTATCGAACAGTACGGAATGTACGATTATTACCAGCCGGAAAAAATGAGGGTGGTGCCGCCGGGAACTGATCTTGAAACATTTTATCCGCCTGAAGGCAACGAACGTGACAGCGCTATCTATCGCGACATTACCCGTTTTCTGCAGGAACCTGACAAGCCGATCATACTCGCCCTGTCGCGTCCTGATCAAAGAAAGAACATTAATACACTGGTTGAAGCCTATGGCGAGTCAGAAGAACTCAAACAGTTAGCCAACCTTGTCATCATTGCCGGCAACCGTGACGAAATTCGAGATATGGACAGCGGTGCCCAGGAAGTGCTCGCAGAAATATTTCTCACCATCGATTCATACGATCTCTACGGTAAAGTTGCCTACCCGAAGCATCATCACCCCGATGATGTGCCCGTGATTTATCGTTTGGCTGCGGTATCCACTGGCGCCTTTGTCAATCCGGCATTGACCGAACCATTTGGCCTGACACTTATCGAAGCGGCAGCGACAGGATTACCGATCGTGGCAACCGAAGATGGTGGTCCAACAGATATTATCAATAACTGCCATAACGGCTACCTGATCGATCCGCTGGATAAAAAGGCAATGGCAGATACCTTGCTGAAAGTGCTTGATGACAAGGATAACTGGAAAAGTCTGGCCCACAATGGCATCAAGGGTGTACGTGAACATTATTCATGGCATGCGCATGCAGAAAAATACATTAAAACCATACAGCCGGTTGTAGACAAAAGCGAACCGCTTACCAGGATGGAAATTAAACGTCGTCCAATGCTCTACCATGATCGTGCACTTTTTACCGACCTGGACCAGAACCTGCTGGGTAATCCAGACTCATTGAAAGAGTTTGTGCGTGTCATCCAGGAAAATAGAAGATGTACAACTTTTGGTATTGCCACGGGCCGTCGACTCGATTCCGCATTAAAGATGCTGAGGAAATACCATATACCCTTGCCCGATGTTTTGATTACCAGCCTTGGAACAGAGATTTATTACGTGCCAAATCTGACCCGGGATTCGGCATGGTCATATCATATTGATCACATGTGGAGTCGAAGGTCGGTTTTGAGAGTACTCAATGAACTGCCAGGGCTCAAGCTGCAGCCAAAACTGGAGCAAAGCAAATACAAGATCAGTTATTTCTATGACCCGTCGATAGCGCCTGATGTCAATGAAATTGTTAATCTACTGCACCAGTATGATCAGTCTGTTAACGTGGTTCTGGCTTTCGGCCAGTATCTCGACGTGGTGCCTGCGAGGGCATCAAAAGGCTTTGCGTTGCGCTGGTTTGCAGAAATGTGGGGCATTCCGCTGGAACATATACTCGCTGCCGGTGGTTCGGGTGCTGATGAGGATATGATGCGAGGCAATACCAAATCGGTTGTTGTTGCCAATCGTCATCACGAGGAACTGTCTGAGCTCACTGACATCGAAAGTATTTACTACGCCGACAAGCCATTTGCGGCAGGCATTTTGCAGGCTATTGAACATTACGACTTCTTCCAGGATTGCAAGGTGGCTGTTTAGTGTCGATCAGGCTGCTGTTATGTACTGATCTGGATAGAACACTGCTGCCGAATGGCCCACAAACAGAATCATCCGTGGCGAGAACCCGGTTCGGGGAACTTGCGGCGCAAGCTGGCGTTACCCTCGTTTATGTTACGGGTCGAGACCGAAGACTTGTCGAGGATGCGATAAGCGAATATCAGTTGCCACTACCGGATTATGTCATTGCCGATGTCGGTTCCACGATTTACCAGGTAAAGCAGCAGAACTGGAGCCACTGGAACAAGTGGCAGGACGAAATTTCAGCTGACTGGGCGGGTAAGTCTCACGATGAACTCCATGCATTGTTCAGTGAAATACCATTATTGAAATTACAGCAAGCGTGCAAACAAAACAGCTACAAGCTCAGCTATTACGTAGCGCTTGACGTTGATCACAAGCACCTGTTGTCCCGCATGCATTCAGTTCTTGTTAGTCAGCAGATCAGGGCAAATTTGATATGGAGTATTGATGAGCCTGGGGCTACAGGCCTGCTTGATGTGTTGCCTGCCAGTGCCAGCAAGCGGCATGCGATAGAATTTCTGATGAAACAACTTGGTTTTGATCTTGCTAACACAATATTTGCCGGCGACAGTGGTAATGACCTCGAGGTACTAAGCAGCCCAATCCGGTCTGTTCTGGTGGCTAATGCCAGCAGCGAGGTGCGCGATGAGGCAAAACAGATGGCATTGAACATGGGGCAGGTTGAGGCTTTATATTGCGCACAAGGCGATTTTCTCGGTATGAATGGCAACTACAGCGCCGGCATACTCGAAGGTGTTGCGCACTTTATGCCTGAAACAAAAGAAATTATAGGAAACTCAACATGACTGATGACACTGATGCCGTTGCCGTGATATTCGGCGAGGTTCTGTTCGACTGTTTTCCCGACGGAAATTCAGTACTGGGCGGAGCGCCATTTAATGTCGCCTGGCATTTACAGGCTTTTGGTTTGTCCCCAATCGTGATCTCAAGCATTGGTGATGATGAGCTGGGAAAGAAAGTAAAGTCCGCAATGCTCGACTGGAACATGAGCACCACGGGTTTGCAGCTTGACCCGTTGCATCCGACAGGCAGCGTGGATATTGAGTTCAATAATGGAGAACCGCAATACACGATTGTTGAACATCGTGCCTACGATTATATTGATGCTCAGTTGCTCCCGTCGTTGCCTCAAATCAGGCTGCTTTATCATGGCTCGCTGGCGCTGCGCAATCAGGCCTCCCGCCAGGCCCTGTCAAAGCTGAAACAGCATCACAGCGATACGGTATTTATGGATGTAAACCTGCGTGATCCGTGGTGGCAGAAGAAGTTCGTGCTGGAACTGGCTGATGATGCCGACTGGGTCAAGCTGAACGAGGATGAGTTGACACAGCTTGGAAGTGGAGCAGGGGATTATGAAGCGCAGGCGCGTGATTTTCTCAAGGCACACAATTTGAAAGGCCTGGTTGTTACGTTGGGTGCCAGCGGTGCGATCGCGATAACCGACGATGGCGGCCATGCCGAAGTCGCACCCGCGCAGACGCTGGACGTCGTTGATACGGTGGGTGCCGGTGACGCCTTCACCTCGGTGCTGATACTCGGCATTACACACCAATGGCCACTCGAACAGACCATGCAACGAGCGCAGCAATTCGCCTCACTGATGGTAGCGCAGCAGGGCGCTACAGTTCACGACCAGGGTTTTTACCAGACCATGATTGCTGACTGGCGTTTGTGAGTTCGAACATGGCTGCCACAGCTATAGATGCAGTGAATATTAAACGTTTAAACGACTGAATATAAATCATATGTACGAACAGGTATCGCATTCACTTCTTAATGAAATCCTGAGTGATTTAAAGCCGGATATAAAGAGTGAAAATCTTCGACACTTTTATACTCGCCTGGGCGCAAACTTTTATTCCATATATTCTTTGTTTCATCTTCTTTATGGAGAGCGCGATGACTTCAAGCAACAGTCGCAGCGCCTGGTTGAGACCATGGCGCGGCAGTATATGTTGCGTCCTGATGAGTACAAGCAAAAAGACATCGAACGGGAAAAAGACCATACCTGGTTTCTCAGCCAGCAGTGGACAGGCATGGCCTTGTACAGCGACGGTTTCGCCGGCGACCTGAAGAACCTTAAAGCAAAAGCAGGTTATTTTCAGGACCTCGGTGTCAACATGGTGCACGTGATGCCTATTATGAAGTGTCCGACTGATCACAGCGATGGCGGCTATGCAGTCAGTGATTTTCGCGAAGTCGATGACCGCATGGGCAGCATGGAAGACATTGACGAACTGGCAAACGAACTGAGGAAGCGCGATATCCTGTTGACACTCGATGTGGTGCTCAACCACACCTCGAATGAACACGAATGGGCGCAGAAGGCCAGTCAGGGTGATGAAAAATACCAGGATTATTACTACGTGTTTTCAAACAGGGAAGTCCCGGACATGTTCGAGGAGACCATGCCCGAAATTTTCCCCGACACAGCACCCGGCAATTTCACCTGGATCGAAGACATGGACAAGTGGGTGATGACCGTGTTCAAAAATTACCAGTGGGACCTTAACTACAGCAATCCCGCGGTATTTATCGAAATGATGGATATCATATTGTTCTGGGCAAACCGTGGTGCTGATATCGTCCGTCTTGATGCCGTTGCGTTTTTATGGAAAAAAATTGGCAGTACCTGCCAGAACGAACGCGAAGCGCATTTATTGCTGCAATTAATGAAAGACTGCTGCCAGGTAACAGCGCCTGGCGTGCTGTTCATCGCTGAAGCGATTGTGGCACCGGTAGAGGTCGCCAGGTATTTCGGCGAAGACGCAATAAACGCCAAGGAATGCGAGATCGCCTATAACGCAACTTTGATGGCGCTGCTGTGGGATGCTGTCGCAACCAAAAGCACAAAACTGCTGAACCAGGGGATCAAAAGTCTGCCCGACAAGCTTGAACGTGCAACCTGGCTGAATTACATACGTTGTCATGATGACATCGGCCTCGGCTTCGATGATAAGGATATACTGCTGGCAGGCTATGATCCCATACCGCATCGTCGCTTCCTGATCGATTATTTTACCGGCGAGTTCAATCATTCTTCTGCGCGGGGAAGGCCCTTCGGGCATAACGCTAAAACCGGCGATGCACGCATCTCCGGCTCGCTGGCTTCGCTGGCCGGGCTTGAAGCGGCGCTTGACAATGGTGATCCGGATGAAATTGATGATGCGATTAAAATCATCATCCTGCTGCATGGCATGATCATGTCATTTGGCGGTATCCCCCTGCTTTATTACGGCGATGAAATAGGTACTACCAATGATTACAGGTACGTCGAAGATGAACGCAAGTCAGGTGATACGCGCTGGATGCATCGTCCGGCATTCGACTGGGACAAGGCCGAATTGCGTAATAAACCCAATACGGTAGAAAACCGCATATTCCAGGCATTGAAAAAAATGATTTCGGTACGCAAGGAAGTCGCCGCTTTCGCTGATTTTAATAATCGTGAATTACGCGATAGCGGTAATCCGCATCTGTTCGCATTCTGCAGGGTAAATCATCAGCATGTTTCAGACAGGGTGCTTGTGGTCGGAAACTTTGATGCGCATCCCCAGCATATGGAGCTGGATGATCTGAAGGAGACAGGAGTTATTCAACACAGCCAGTTGTATGATCTCTATAGTGGCGAGAAACCGGCGATGTTCAAGGATGCGCTGGTTATACCGCCTTACCGCTTTTACTGGTTGCAGGCACGTTAAATAAACGAGTCTTTACCCCACAAGTGGGTAATAGTTCAAATGATTGCCACAGAGAACACAGAGGCCACAGAGGTTTTATCCGCCTGCCGCTACACGGCCCCACGCAAATGTTTAAAAAAACAACATCCACAGATCAACACAGATGAACACAGATATTTAGAAACTTAAAAA
>DAOWLL010000168.1 GCA_030641945.1 Gammaproteobacteria bacterium
GGTATAGGCTATACCCAGTTTCATCAGGCCCGGCGGTTTGGACAGCATGCCTGACCAGAAGTCCTGTCCCGCACGAAGATCCCACTTGATCTGATCCTCAGGTTTCGAGTCAATAGAAACCATGCGCCCGTTTTCAATGGTCATGACAAAACGTGGTGTAGCCTCATCCTGATGGCCAAATGCAACGACAGAGCTGAATCCCGCATTGCCGAGCATACTGGTAATGTCATTATCTGAATTCCAGATATCCATATACGCCCGTGCCCACTCATTTGAAAACATTTCTGCCATTTTTATGCTCCAGTTTTTCTAACTAACCGAAAGTCCGTGAAGTTTCTATCAAATGCACGATGTTGTCAAAGCTGTTCAGGCGCTAATACACTGATAATATTCCGGTTTTTTACGTTTATATTACAGTCACTTGCGAGAGAAAAACTGGATAATCAGCTTAATAATCCCTGCTTTAACGAAATCATTGCCCAAATGGATGATTCAGAATGATGGTCTGATCACGCTCCGGCCCGGTGGATACGATATCAATCGGCACACCAACGATTTCTTCCATTCGATTCAGATAGGCCCTGGCATTGGCCGGCAATGCATCAAGCGCCCTGACACCGACGGTTGACTCGCTCCAGCCCGGCATCTCTTCATAAATCGGCTCACACTGTTCAATCGAGTCGGCACCCAGTGGCGGTAACTCGATGGTTTCACCCTGATAGCTGTAACTGGTTGCCAGTTTCAGTGTTTCCAGCCCATCCAGCACATCCAGTTTGGTTATGCATAAGCCGGTAAGGCTGTTGATTTGAGCGGCACGCCGCAGGGCCACGCCGTCAAACCAGCCGCAGCGGCGACTGCGTCCGGTGGTAGCACCAAACTCATGCCCTTTGGTACCCAGGTGATTACCAATATCATCAAACAACTCAGTCGGGAACGGGCCGGCACCAACCCGGGTTGTATAGGCCTTGGTGATACCAAGAATGTAGTCGAGGGCGCGCGGCCCAATGCCGCTGCCTGTACATGCACCACCCGCCGTCGTGTTGGAGGATGTAACGAAGGGATAGGTACCCTGGTCGATATCCAGCAAGGTGCCCTGGGCGCCTTCGAACATGATGTTGTTTCCATCATTGCGCAAACGGGTCAGCATACCGGGAATATCAGCGACCAGGCCAGCCAGTTTTTCACGGTAACCGATGGCTTCATCAAGCACCTGTTGATAATCAACTTCATCTGCATTGAAATAATGCTTCAAGCTGAAATTATGGTATTCCATCACTGTTTTCAGCTTTTCAGCAAAAGCCTTTTCATCAAGCAAATCGGCCAGGCGAATACCACGACGGGAAACCTTGTCTTCATACGTTGGGCCGATACCACGGCCTGTGGTGCCAATTGCTGACTTGCCTCGCGCCCTTTCCCGCGCCTGGTCGAGTGCGATGTGATACGGCAGAATTAATGGGCAAGCCTCGGAAATGCGCAAACGTTCAGTTGCCGGCACACCCCGCTTTTCCAGCATATCCAGTTCTTCGAACAAGGCTGAAGGTGACAGCACCACACCGTTGCCAATCAGGCACATGACCTTGTCGCGCAAAATCCCGGATGGAATCAGGTGGAGAACGGTTTTCTCATCACCAATGACCAGGGTATGGCCGGCATTATGACCACCCTGGAAACGTACAACTGCAGCAGCACGATCTGTTAATAAATCGACGACTTTACCTTTGCCCTCATCACCCCATTGGCTGCCGAGCACGACAACATTTCTTGCCATGAATAAAACCTTTAGTATTTAAGACTCGATTGGGACCAATTGCCATTGGCCATTGATTTGTTCCAGCTTTTGACTGCAACCCATTGCTGCAGCATCGTCAACCTGTCCAGGCAAGATCCTGCTAACAGAATAACCTTCAACACGAAGCTTATCGATTTTCACTTGCAGCTCATCATCCTCATCAGCAGGCGCCAGTATTTTCTGCGGCATCTGTATATCGCAGGTGCTCAGCCCTAACAGCTGTTTCAGGTCTGTACTGAAACCCGTAGCAGGTCTCGCGCGTCCGAATATTTTTCCGATGTCATCATATCGACCACCACGTGCAATTTCCTGACCCAACTGGGGCACAAATGCACCGAAAACCACACCCGTGTGGTAGTGGTAGCCATGTAACTCCGCAAGATCGATGTTCAATCGTACATCCTTATTGTGCCTGCTGACGCCCTCTGCTACCTGTTGAAGATAATCCAGGGCTGATATCACATCCTGCCCGGCCTGTTTGAGCTGCTCACGCGCACGCTCGAAGGTCGAAAAATCTCCGTTCAATTCAGCCAGCTGTGTAATCATGTTGGCTACCGATGCATCAATGCTCAGGCTGGCAACAAGCTGCCTGATCTCGGTAACCGCTTTTTGCTGTAACAGTTCAAACAGGCGAATTTCATCTTGTTCGGTCAGAGCTGCCTGTTTCGCAAGGTTTTTGTATACATCAACGTTGCCGATATCGAGATAGATATCATTAACACCTGCTGACTCAAAGGTTTTGAGCATTAAATCGAGTATTTCAACATCGGACTCGACGCCTGCATGGCCATATAATTCCGCACCAACCTGCAGCGGGCTGCGACTGCTGCCAAAACCGTCCGAGCGGGTATGCAACACGGTGCCGATATAGCACAGACGCGTCGGTACCTCACGGTTCAGCTGATGAGCATCGATACGTGCTACCTGTGGCGTCATGTCAGCACGTATGCCAAGTGTACGCCCACTGAGCTGATCGACCAGCTTGAAGGTCTGCAGATCCAGGTCGTGGCCGGTACCGGTGAGCAGTGATTCGATATGATCGATAAATGGCGGCATTACCATTTCGTAACCCCAACTCGCATAAAGATCGAGCAGATTACGGCGCAGGCACTCCAGACGCGCCGCCTGTGCAGGCAGCGCTTCTTCTATACCTTGCGGCAGTATCCAGTGTCCATTTACCATCATGTGTCTATCTTGTCAGATAAAGAATTAATACACCGATGAGCATGCTGACAAAACCAACAGAGCGCAATGTTTTATCGGGAAGGCGTCCGGCCTGAATCATTGCCTGGCGCCAGCCATCAGGTGACAGGAATGGCAGCATGCCCTCAATGACCAGCACCAACGAGACAGCACGTATCAAATCATCCCACATAGGCAATCCCACTAATGATCTCTTTATGCGATTGCAACGTCAGAACCGTGTTCGATTCCACCTGTATCACATATATACTGCGGATCTGTGCGCAATTCTTCCTTGTACTCACGAAAAAAACCCCGTGTTCTGAAGTGCACATTATCAATAAGGTACTGAAACAAAACAAACTTAATGTTTATTTCTTACCTGTGGGATCCTTAAAGTAGCGGAAGTATTCGGAATCCGGCTCCAGCAGGATGATGTCTTCTGGGGATGAGAAGGTGCTCTTGTATGCATTGATGCTGCGATGAAAACGAAAGAAATCCTCATTTTTACTGAATGCGCTGGCATAGATGTCCGTTGCTTTGGCATCACCTTCACCACGCACAACTTCTGAATCACGGTAGGCTTCTGCAAGAATCACACTGCGTTGACGGTCGGCATCTGCACGAATACGTTCAGCCGCTTCAGCGCCCTTGGAACGAAAGTCCCTGGCAACACGTTCACGCTCAGCGCGCATACGTCTGTATACAGAGTCGCTGACCCGTGCCGGCAGATCAATCTTCTTGATACGCACGTCGATAACCTCGATACCCAGCGTTCTGGCTTTCTCAGTCGCCTCTGCCGTTATGATTCTCATGATCTCGGTACGATCACCAGCAATCACTTCCTGTACAGTGCGCTTACCGAATTCGTCACGCAAGCCATTATTAACATTCTGGTAAAGCAGTCTGCCTGCCTGTGCCTCATCACCCTGCGTGGTTTTGAAATACTGCACAACATCAGCAATGCGCCACTTGACGAAAGAATCCACAATCAGGTCTTTCTTTTCAGCAGTAAGAAATCGCTCAGGCTGCTGGTCAATGGTCAAAATACGCTTATCGAACTTTTTGACGTTGTTAATGACGGGCATCTTGAAATGCAATCCCGGCTCGTAATCGTAAGCCAGGATTTCACCGAACTTGAACAAGATTGCTCTCTGCCTTTCATCAACAGTAAACACGGATGCCCATATAACCAGTGCCAGAACCGGTATGCCGAACTTGATCATATTGGATACCATTATCTCGTCTCCCTCGTACGCGAATTACGGGTCCGTTGTGACTGCTGCTGCTGCTGCAGTCGCAACAGGTCCTGTTGCTGTGTCAGATTTTTCATGCTGTCACTCCGGGTATCGCCTGCAGCTGAACGGGACATCAGTTTATCCAGTGGCAGGTAAAGCAGATTATTGTTACCTTCGATATCGACCATGACCTTGGAACTGTTTCCAAGCACTGACTCCATCATATCCAGATAGAGACGATCACGGGTGACGCTCGGCGCTCTCTCGTACGCCTTAAGCTGTTGCGAGAAACGGTCTGCTTCACCTTCCGCCCGTGCAGTTACTTCCTTGTTATACGCATCTGCTTCTTCGCGCAAACGCGCTGCACCGCCACGTGCTTTCGGCACGACTTCATTGCGGTAGGCTTCAGCTTCGTTGGTCAAACGAACTTCATCCTCGCGTGCCTGGGTAACATCATCGAAGGCATCTTTAACGGCTTCGGGTGGCTTGGCGTGCTGAATGTTTACTTTGACAACTTTTATGCCTGTGCCGTAGAAATCCATAATCTCCTGAATGGTATTGCCAACCTGGAAAGCGATCTGGCCACGTCCTTCAGTAATCACAAAATCCATCTTGCTTGTACCGATACTCTCACGCAGTGCGCTTTCTGCCGCCTGCGACAGCGAGATTTCAGGCGTGCGCACATTGAACAGGTAGGCGGTTGCGTCAGCTACCTGGTACTGAATGGTGCCTTCGATATCGACGATATTCTCATCCTGGGTGAGCATGGTTGCGCGTAACGGAACAGGATGCACCTTGGTGATGTCGACCTTGGTGACGGATTCGATGGGTGTTGGCCAGTGCCAGTGCAGACCACTTTGTGTGGTATCAACATGCTCGCCAAAGCGAAGAATAATGCCGCGCTCGGCTTCCTCGATCTTGTAGAAGCCGGTTGCCATCCAGAAAAGCAGAACGATCGCTATAAC
>DAOWLL010000246.1 GCA_030641945.1 Gammaproteobacteria bacterium
ATCGATAATATTCGTTTCACAGTCGTGCCCATCCCCCCGGCCGTGTGGCTGTTTGGCGCTGGTCTTATTTGTCTGGGCGGACTGGCAAGACGCAAAGCTTAATATTGCTTCTCATAATACAATGATAACGGCAGTCTCGATGGCTGCCGTTTTTTTTGATATGTTTTTTTTACCGCAGAGGCGCAGAGGCAACAATATTTTTGTTCGTAGGGTGGGCATTGTTACCAGATAATTTATCTGCGAATAACGCCAAAGACGCGATATGTTTTAATAAATAAGCTTTTTTTTTGCGTCCTTATTAATTTGTTCGATGATCTAAACCACACCATAGGCCAGCATGGCATCAGCCACTTTAATAAAGCCGGCGATATTCGCACCTTTAACATAATCGATATATTCGCCCTCTCTACCATGCTCTACACATCGATCGTGAATTTTGGCCATGATTTCACGTAGCTGTTTATTAAGCTCATCTTCTGTCCATGAAATTCTTGCACTGTTTTGACTCATTTCTAAACCACTCACCGCAACACCACCCGCATTCGCCGCCTTGCTTGGCGCAAACATGACGCCCGCGCGTTGAAACACCCCTATGGCGTCTTCTTCAGTGGGCATGTTTGCGCCTTCGGATACTGCAATACAGCCATTCGCTACCAGGGCTTCGGCCTCCTGCTTATTAATTTCATTTTGTGTAGCACAGGGCATGGCGACATCACAGGCCACCTCCCATGGCCGTTTACCAGGAAAGAATTTAACGTTGTATTCCTCGGCGTACTCCGAAATGCGACCACGTCGCACTGTTTTCAACGCCAGAATATAGTTGAGTTTCTCCGGGTTCAGCCCATCGGGATCATAAATATAACCGGAAGAATCGGAAAGCGTTACAACTCTGGCCCCAAGAGCCATAAGTTTTTTCGCAGCAAAAGTCGCCACATTGCCAGAACCTGAAATCACCGCTGTTTTTCCTTCCAGACCCTCCCCCTTCTCTTTAAGCATATCCTCAAGAAAATACACAGCGCCATAGCCAGTTGCTTCCTGCCTAACGAGGCTGCCGCCATACTCCAGTCCTTTACCAGTAAGCACACCTGTGAACTCATTCGTGAGACGTTTATGTTGTCCGAATAAATAACCAATCTCACGTGCGCCAACACCAATATCACCTGCAGGGATATCGACATCCGCACCAATGTGGCTAGATAACAGCGTCATAAATGCCTGGCAAAAACGCATGACCTCATGGTCTGATTTGCCCTTTGGATTAAAGTCAGAGCCACCTTTGGCCCCACCCATGGGCAAGCCAGTCAGACTATTTTTAAAGGTTTGTTCAAATGACAGAAACTTGAGGGTACTAAGGTTGACCTCGTGATGAAATCGCAACCCGCCCTTGTAAGGCCCAATCGCATTATTACACTGCACACGATAACCGCGATTAACACGCACATTACCATCATCATCTTCCCAGCAAACACGAAAGGAAATTATCCGATCCGGTTCTGTCATTCGCTCCAGGATACGAGCCTTTCGATAAAGTGGCTTATCATGCACATAGGGAATAATCGTGGTTGCTACTTCATGCACCGCCTGGTGGAATTCATCTTCACATGGATTTCTACGAACCAACCCTTTCATAAAACGATCCATTTCCTGCTTAACACTTAGGTTATTGTCATAACTCATCGGATTTTCCTATCTTATGCCTGATGATGACTGGCACATGGACAGCGCACTATAGTCGTCATGTTATAGATATAGATGAAATTAAAGCAGAATGAACAGGAATTAGATCAGTGGATGAAATACTGAAAGCATTAAGCAGACACTAATATATTAATATGCCTGCATACACAGAATATCCTCTGTGCTTCTCTGCAACCCTCTGTGGTTCTAATATAAATTATTCAGAAACTATTTTGTTTCTGCCCTGCTCCTTGGCAAGGTACATCCTGTTGTCTGCGGTCATCAGCGTTTCCTGAATACTATTGTATTGCTTGTAGCTGGCCATGCCAATGGAGACGGTCACATGCAAGCCAGGGGCAACATCACTGAAGTTGAAATGCTCGAGACTGTGTCGAATACGTTCTGCGATATTTTTCGATTGTTCTATATCGGTATTAACCAGCAGCACAACAAACTCCTCACCGCCAAAACGTGATCCATAATCAATCTCGCGGATGGAGGTTCGTATAATGTCTGCAAAATTTTTCAATACAATATCACCGATGTAATGGCCAAAGCTGTCGTTAATATGTTTAAAGTGGTCCAGGTCGGCAAACAGGATAACGAAATCACTGTCGTCACGTTCACTCAGGGCTTTCTGATTTGACAGCATGTTCATCAGGTAGCGGCGGGTATAGAGCCCTGTCAGGTCGTCTGTCGTGGCCAGGCGTGTATTGAGTCTTAATGCTTCTGCAAGCTGATCGTTCCTTTCCCTGAAACCGACACGCAGATTATTCACGGCCGAACCGGTATAAACCATCACCGCGCAGGTCATGGCAAAACCAAGCAACTGCACCATCTCTTTATCGAAATGGATGCGTAGAGGTTCATTAACATAGAGATAAATAATGACAAACAAATAGCCGAATACGCAGAATACTGTCACTGCGAGGAATTCCTTAAAGTCGAGCCTGAAATAACCGAAGCTCAAAATCGCGAAATAAGGCATCAGGGCAATACTGCGCCAGTCGTTCAGCAGATAAATGAGCGTCAGGATGTATATTGAGCACCACAGCATTTGCACCATTGTCATACTGGGATCGGGAAATCTCTGGCTGATTCCGCTGCGAATAACAAGGGTAATCAACAGCAATCCCGCCCAGAATATGAGATTGATATCCAGCAGCAGAATATCCGCACTTTTCAGCATATTGCTATAGGAGAAATAGATGCTCGCGATGGTGAACAGCATAAGTGCAGCAAGTGCAGCGAGTTGCCTGGACATGCGCAGCGCCTGCTTGGGATCTGTTGTGAAAATCAGGTCTTTAATTTCTACTAGCATGGGTCAAACAGCCTGTAAAAATTATCCTTTGAAATTTCGGCAATATGCTCGATCGATGTGTTCCTTATATCGGCCAGTTTTTGTGCAACATGCTTTACATGGGCCGGATAGTTTTGTTTGCCGCGGAATGGTGCCGGCGCCAGGTAGGGAGAGTCTGTTTCAATCAGAAGATGGCTATCCGGGACCTGGCTGGCGACTTCTCTAAGTGCATCGGCATTGCGGAATGTGATTATCCCTGAAAAAGAGATCATAAAACCGAGTTCAAGGGCTTTTTCAGCAAAATCCATGGTTTCAGTGAAACAGTGGATGACGCCACCGCATTTTTCTGCATTTTCTTCTTTTAAGATGTCCAGCGTATCCTTGCCGGCATCACGTGTGTGCACTATAACGGGTTTATCCAATTCTACAGCGCATTGTATATGCGTTCTGAAGCGTTCCTGCTGCCAGTTTTTATCGCCCTTGTTGTAATAATAGTCGAGACCGGTTTCGCCTATGGCTACAACCTTCTGATTGCTGGCGATCTCTTTTAATGTTTCAGCATCGACATCTTCTTCCTGTTTCGCCATGGGATGCACGCCTGCAGAAACAGAAACCTGGGGATGGTTTGCTGCCTGTTCAAGCATGCGCGGGTACTTGTGCATATCGATTGATACACACAGCATGTGCTCAACACCTGCATCGAGACAGCGCTGGATTAGTACGTGGTAATCATCGTCGAATTCATCAAGTTTGATGCAATCGAGATGACAGTGTGAATCTACAAACAATGGGCTGACAGCCTCCGGTATTAAAAGGCTGGCGGAAATTACATAGTGTGCGTAATACGATCAGATTTCAAGGCGCCTGCCAGGTGTGTCTCGATTTTATTACGAGTGGCACCTTTGTCCTGAAATGAGAACTGCACGCCAATACCTGCTGAACGGTTGCCCTGGGCGCCCGGTGGCGTGATCCAGATAATTTTTCCAGCGACCGGCAGGCGCTCGGAGTCTTCCATTAAGGTGAGCAGCATGAACACTTCATCGCTGAGATCGTATTTTTTGGTGGTTGGGATAAACAGGCCGCCGTTAGTCACATAAGGCATGTAGGCGGCATACAGAGAAGCTTTGTCCTTAATGCTGAGGGACAACATTCCCGGTCGTGCGGCTGG
>DAOWLL010000596.1 GCA_030641945.1 Gammaproteobacteria bacterium
GTATTACCACCAGTATTCGCGCATACGGATGCAGGAGCAAATTAGCGCCCACGTCAGCTGAGATAGCGCCGCAGGGGCCTAAGATAGGAATTTCCGAGTCGGGGGTGAGGGCAGCCTGTGTCAATGCCGCCAGCAGTCCGCATAATAAGTAAAACACAATAAATCGCCTGTGCCCCATTGCGTCTTCAACGTTGTTACCGAATACCCATAGATACAGCATATTGCCAATCAAATGCATCCAGCCGCCATGCAGGAACATGGATGAAAAAATAGTCAGCCAGGCAGGCAATACTTCCAGCTCGGCTGGCAGGCTTTTGGTCGCGAACAGTACAGAGGGAATAACACCGAATGAATACACGGCCTGCTGCGCTGCATCACCCAGTGAAATTTGCCAGAAAAAAGTCAACACGCAGGCCGACAGCAGCACATAGGTGACGTAGGGCGTTATACGGGTCGGATTGTCATCGTGAATGGGGAACATATGAACTCAAATAATTAAAGCAGGATTTTCTCACAGTTCATTCTTGGTGTATTGTTACACGATGACAGCAAAGCATACATGTTGTGTTTACCTGGGTGATGAGCTTGCACGCTATGCGTTCGGTGATGACCACCCTTTTGGTCCGTTGCGTCATGATGCATTCCGCAAGACGCTGTACAATAAGGCACTCGATCAGCACGCTGACATCCTCAATCCGGTCATGACCACACAGGACGTTCTCGAACTGTTCCATGAAAAGGATTACATCAGAAAAGTTAAACACATGTCTAAACTGGGCGCCGGCTTTCTTGACCAGGGAGATACACCGGCATTCATCGGCATGTATGAAGCAGTCCTCACCGTCGCAGGTACGGTTTGTAATGCCATCGACCGTCTAATCAACAACGAGTATAAGAGAGCATTCATACCCATTGCCGGCCTGCATCATGCCAGGCGCAATATTGCAGCCGGGTTTTGTATTGTAAATGACTGCGGTATTGCCATTGAATATCTACGCCATAAACATAATATCAACAGGGTTGCCTATATAGATATCGATGCTCATCATGGCGATGGTGTTTTCTACAGTTTTGCAGATGACCCTGATCTGATATTTGTGGATTTTCACGAGGACGGTCGTTTTCTCTACCCTGGAACCGGAGACGTCACCGAAACCGGAAACGGCAACGCCGAGGGTACAAAACTGAACATCCCGATGCCGCCCGGCGCCAGCGATGAATTATTTATGAAATTATGGCCACGTGCCGAAGAATTTATTCGAAAAAGCAAACCCGAGTTTGTGCTAATTCAATGCGGTGCAGACAGCATTGCCGGAGACCCGATAACCCATATGGCCTACTCGGTGGCCGCTCATAAATATGCTGTATCAAGAATTTGCGACATCGCAAACACGTTTTGCAATGGCCGTGTGGTCGCGATGGGTGGCGGCGGCTACAACCTCGACAATATCGCAAAAACCTGGACCGCTGTGGTCAGCGCCATGATCAACGCAGATTAGACCTGTACCGGTTGATGGCCAAATGAAAGTGACCACCCATAACATGGTTTTAACCGCAGAGGCGCAGAGACGCAGAGGAGGAACAGCTTCACACAGAAGGAAAAAACACATAGGCCTGCATAAGCGAAGCGTTGCTGGCGATAGGCCATTAGATCGGAAATACCTTCAATCATATCTCTGCGCCTCAGCGCCTCTGCGGTAATATAAGAATTTCCAGAACGTGGATACCAA
>DAOWLL010000626.1 GCA_030641945.1 Gammaproteobacteria bacterium
ACATTACGCTGCAAAGCTAGGCGAAAACCTCAACGCAGAGACGCGAAGACGCAGAGGGCGCAAAGAATGTTAAGTCCGCAAATGAACGCTAATAAACGCTAATAAACGCGAATAGCTATCATGTTAATAATAAATATTTTTCTCTGCGCCTCTGCGCCTCTGCGGTTCATATATCCTTTAATTTCAGCTCGATTCTGAATTCAACACTTCATCGGTGAGTTTGAGCATATGCTTGACGTGGCTGCCTTCCCAGTAAACCTGGCCGCAGCTCGTGCATTGCCAGAATTTATCGAAATACTGCCGTGTTTTGGGTTCAAGCAGGTGTTCGACCGTGTTTTTGCTGACTGCTTCAACCATGCCGTTGCAGCGTGTACATCGACCGAATGGGATGATCTGGCTCCTGAGGTCAAATCGCCTGATGACTTCGTCCAGCTGTTTGCGTGGATCAAATTCACGTACGAAATAGCCATGGGTAATGATGCTGCGCTTTAACAGGTTGCGATCGCGGGTGAGCAGGATGCGATGTTCTCTGGCCGATGTATCTGCCAGCTCATCATCGCTATAGTCATTTCTATATAAGGTATCAAAGCCGAACTGGCGCAGGTAGCGCGCAAGCCGGCCAAGATGGCAATCCAGCACGAAGCGTGTATGCCTGAGGGGTGCATCCCTGAGTTTAAGAATCGGCGTTACATCGACACTCTCAAACATCGGGTAGATGCTCAAATCATCCTGGTCTTTGACAATATAACTGAAATCGACGGATTTGCCGTTGGCGAGTATGATTTCTATCTCGGTGTGGGGTACACCGAGTGATTCAATCAGGTCTTTTACCGAAGTGCGCCGGTTGAGTTCAATTTTGAACCGGGTTTTCTTCCGGGCATGACGCAGAAAATCATTTAATTCTGCATAAAATCTTAATTCCACATACGGCATAAAGTGTCATATTAAAGCAGTATCAATCGTTAGCGTAGCTGGGAGTTTGCCCAGTTGGTCAGGCTGTGCAACTCCATAGCGCCGGCCTGCTGCGCCACCACGCGACCACCCTTGAATATGGCTATCGTCGGTATGCTGCGAATGCCATAGCGGGCAGCAATGGACTGCTCGTTCTCGGTGTTGAGCTTGGCCAGCAGCATATCCGGTTCAAGCTGTTGAGCGGCCTGTTCGAATACCGGTGCCATCATCTTGCATGGGCCGCACCACGGCGCCCAGAAATCAACCATCACGGGCAGCTCATTGTTGTTAATTATCTTGTTGAAATTACTGGATGTCAGTTCAAGTGGTTTTTTGTTGAATAGCGGTTTTCCACATTTGCCGCAGACGCCGCCGGAAGCAAGCTTGTCTTCAGGTACCCGGTTTGTCGTCAGGCAGCCTGGGCAAACAACGTGTTTTGAATAGCTCATCGTAAATAAACCAGAAATAAACTTGATCAAGGTAAATATTGGGGTGAATGAGGTGAATTCAACCCTTGCACAGTCCTGTGTAATAGGCAGCGCTAATGGATTAAAATATCAGGATACAGCTTGAAGTGAGGTCCATCCCGCCAATGAAAACAGTATATAAAGTGATTTTCCACAACCAGGGCAAGATTTACG
>DAOWLL010000044.1 GCA_030641945.1 Gammaproteobacteria bacterium
AACAGTGAACAGTGAATAGTGAATAGTGAATAGTGAATAGTGAATAGTTTGTTTTTGCTAATTGCCACTGGGCAGAATTCCTCGCCCCTCGTCCCTCGTCCCTTGCCACTCCAGCCGATCCTATGATCGGCGTTTTGGGAGGTACCTTCGATCCGGTTCATTTCGGGCATTTACGCCCGGCGCTTGAGGTGATGCAGGCGGTTGGTCTGGAGCAGGTTCGCTTTTTACCTAACCGTATTCCTCCGCATCGTGAGACACCATGGCTAAATGTAGAGAATCGACTCGAGTTGCTGAAAACGGCAATCGATGATCAGCCTGGCTTCGAGCTCGATCAGCGTGAGCTGCAAAGAGAGGGCCATTCTTACATGGTGGATACGCTTGAATCTCTGCGCGCCGATTTTCCTTCGCATTCGGTTTGCCTGGTACTTGGTATGGATGCATTTCTTGGACTAAAGCAATGGCATCAATGGCAACGGGTTCCTGAATTGTGCCATCTGATAGTAACAACCCGGCCCGGTTTCGAGATGCCTGGCGACTTTATCCAGCAGCTGCCTGCTACGCTTGTAACAAAAGCGTCCGGGTTATCTGAAGTAGCTGCAGGGCGAATCCTGTTACAATCAGTGACACAGCTTGATATATCCGCGAGCCATATCAGGGCGATGTTGGCACAAGGGCAAAGCGTACGTTATCTGTTACCTGACGAGGTGAACAACAAATTAATGAAGATGGTGAAAAACTGAATATGGGCGTTGATGAAATCAGAGTGCTGGTGAAGGGGGCGCTCGAAGACCTGAAGGCTGAGAATATTGTTGAACTCGACGTGCGCGATAAGACTGATGTCACCGACTACATCATTATAGCCAGCGGCAACTCAAGCCGGCATGTTAAATCCATAGCCAATAATGTGGCAGTGGCAGCTAAAAAAGCAGGGCATCCGCCAATCGGTGTCGAAGGTGAAACGGATGGTGAATGGATGCTGGTCGATCTTGCGGATGTGGTGGTGCATGTGATGCAGCCGCAGATTCGTCAGTTCTATGATCTTGAAAATTTGTGGCAGGTTGATCTCTCCAGGCATCAGGAATCCTTCTGATCTGTGCATATTCACCTGCTTGCAGTCGGCCAGAAAATGCCCGCATGGGTAGCTCAGGCCTGTGATGATTATCTAAAACGTCTGCCACGTGAATTACAGCTCAATACCATAGAAGTGCCGTTAATCAAACGTGGTAAAAACCCCGATATTCAGCGTATCGTTCGAGATGAAAGCAGAAAGGTGCTTGACGCTATCCCGGCGGGATGCAGCCTGGTTGCGCTGGATGTGAAGGGGAAGAAAATTTCGACTGAAAAACTCGCAGCCACGCTGGACAACTGGATGCAGCAGGGCCAGGACATAGCGATAGCCATCGGTGGCCCGGATGGATTCTCGGATGAGTTGCTGCAGCAGGCAGGCCAGACACTGTCCCTGTCTGACATGACTTTCCCGCATCCACTGGTGCGCATTATTATCGTCGAACAGCTGTACCGGGCGTGGAGTATTATCAATAACCATCCCTATCACCGTGCTTGAGTAAACCTGTAGTAATGATCCTGTACACCATCTCTGCGTTACAAACGTGCTCGAATCCTCATGTATTTGACTATACACTCCGGTTCTGTGCGCATTTGTGCCCTGATCTGATGCACAATCTCATCACTGCTGGCTTACTCAAAAAATAAACAGTGAAATGAGTAGAAAGTTAATACTGGCTTCTGCTTCGCCACGAAGAAGAGAGTTGCTGGAGCAGATTGGTGTTGAGTTTCATATTCATCCGGTTGATATGGATGAGTCCATGCTGCCGGGTGAAAGTGTGTTGCAACATGTGAAGCGGCTTGCGATAGAGAAGGCGCGCCTTGGATACGCGTATGGTTCACAGCAGGAAAATGATCTGGCCGTGTTGGCTGCCGACACCGTGGTTGAAATTGAGGGTGAAGTGCTGGGCAAACCGGTAAACAGTCAGCAGGCAGCAGTTTTTTTAGCTAGACTTTCAGGAAAGCAACACAAGGTGCACACTGCTGTAGCTGTTGTTACAGGTGAGAATGAACTGACCGGGATCAGCAGCAGTGAAGTCGAGTTTACGCAGCTCTCTGAGCAACAGATTACTGCTTATGTGGAAACCGGCGAGCCGTTGGACAAGGCAGGTGCCTACGCAATTCAGGGTGTCGCAGCACAGTTCATAGTCAATTTGAACGGCAGCTATTCGGGTGTGCTGGGGCTGCCGTTATATGAAACAGCAAAGCTATTCTCAGCTTGTGGTGTTTCTTGCAGAATTTAATTTTATATAAGAAAGAATACTAACTATGTCTATCAGCAAGGAAATCCTGGTCAATATTACGCCGCAGGAAACGCGTGTTGCGATCCTCGAAAATGGCATGGTACACGAGATTTATATCGAACGGCGGCGAAGCAAGGGGCTTGTTGGCAATATATACAAGGGACTGGTGGCTCGTGTATTGCCTGGAATGGAGGCGGCTTTTGTCGACGTGGGGCTTGAACGCGCGGCTTTTTTACATGTGTCTGATGTCGCACAGGCCCGCCAGATTCGAAATGGTGGCGACATGCCGCATATAAGCCATGTGCTGCGGGAAGGGCAGGAGTTGCTGGTGCAGGTCATTAAGGATCCCCTGGGGACCAAGGGTGCACGCCTGACGACCAATATAACAATTCCTTCACGCTACCTGGTGTTTATGCCGAATTCTGACAACGTGGGTGTTTCTTCCCGTATTGAAAGTGATGAAGAACGAGACCGTTTGCGTAACATGCTGTTGTCACAGGATGAGCGTGCTGCGAATACCGGTTATATCATTCGCACTGCGGCAGAGGTTGCAACCACGGAGTCGATCTCCAGTGATGTTACCTACCTGAATCGTGTGTGGGAGGCGGTTAATCACAAGGCGAAAGATGCTCAGGCGGGTGCTGTTGTGCATAAAGATCTTCCGCTCTATCTACGTGTATTGCGTGACATGGTCGATGAAGATCTCGAGAAGATCCGCGTAGATTCAAGGGAAACTTACTCAATCATGAAGGAGTTTGCGCAAACATATGTGCCTGAGGTTGCAGATGTTATCGAGCATTACCCGGGCGAGCGTCCGATTTTCGATCTGCATGGTGTCGAGGACGAGATTCAGAAGGGACTGGAACGAAAAGTTCATTTGAAGTCAGGCGGGCATCTGGTCCTTGACCAGACTGAAGCGATGACGACCATCGATGTAAATACCGGTGCCTTTGTAGGTAGCAGAAACCTGGAAGAGACTATTTTTAAAACCAACCTGGAGGCTGCGCAGGCTATTGCCCGTCAATTACGCCTGAGAAACCTGGGAGGTATCGTTATTCTTGATTTTATCGATATGGCCGAAGAGGAACACAAGCGGCAGGTGATGCGTGCGCTTGAGAAAGCAATGGAAAAGGATCATGCGCGTACCCAGGTGTGCCAGGTGTCGACACTTGGGCTTGTCGAAATGACACGCAAAAGAACTCGAGAAAGTCTGGAACATGTGCTGTGCACTGTTTGTCCAACGTGTGAAGGGCGGGGCACGGTGAAATCGGCCGAAACCATCTGTTATGAAATATTCAGGGAGATATTGCGTGAAGCAAGACAGTTTGATGCCAAGGAGCTGCTGGTGCTGGCTTCACAGGATGTGGTGGACCTTCTGGTCGATGAAGAATCCGCTAGTCTCGCTGAGCTCGAAGATTTTATCGCTATACCTATTAAGTTTCAGGTTGAGGCGATGTTTACACAAGAACAGTATGATGTCGTGATTATGTGATACACGTCATTACGCGTCATTATTACTTATATAAACTCCGTCAATGGGCTGGATAAGAAAAATTCGCATCTGCCTGATATCTTCTGTGGCAGTCGCGCTAATCGTATTGGCTGTCGCCTTTACTTTACTGCGTACCTTGCTGCCTTATGCAACAGGATATATTGCAGAAATAGAAAAGGGCATTAGTGATCAAATAGGTCTGCCAGTAAGTATTGGTTCGCTCGATGCAGATATGCACTGGTTTACACCAAGACTCAAGGTGCTTGACCTGGTTATCTATAAAGAAGATGGCAAGGAAAAGTTATTCACTCTAACTGAAGCTAATTTCTCTCTCGCATACCTGGAATCGATCAGGTTCATGATACCAATGGTAGGCGATATCAGTCTGCATGGGGCTGAACTTTTTATTGAGCGTCATCCCGAAGGCAAGTGGGTCATTCAGGGCTTTGAAATTTACGAGAGGGAGTCATCAAAAGATTCGGAAGAGCTGATCGAGCTGATATTGAGTGCAGACATTGCACTCATCGACAGCCGCATACACTGGCATGATTATACCGGTAGAAGCCGGAACATGGATTTTGCAGGTGCCAGTGTACTGCTTGAAAATTATCTTGGTAAACAGTATCTCGAGATTGATGTAGGGCTTCCGGCTGATCTTGGCGAAAGATTCAGGCTTGTGGCCGAACTGGATGGTGATCTCAGGGACTTTGCAAGTCTTGAAGCGAAATTCCATGTCAGTGGAACAGGGCTGGTTTTAAAAAACTGGGTTAGTACAACCAGAATCAAGGAATTTGTACATGGCAGCGGCAAGCTGGATACGAACTTCTGGGTTCATGTCAATAAAGCGAGCGTTACGCGTTTTGCAGCTGCTTTCAATGCAACGGATCTGGTGCTGGCAAATGTTAAAGATCGTAAAAAAACATGGTCTGCAAATCGGCTGGAAACAAAAATATTCTGGCGCGCTCTAAATCAGGGCTGGCGTCTTGATGTGCGTGATTTACTGCTGCAGAAGGATGGTGTTTTATGGAATGAAGTAGCAGATATTGTTGTTGCAAATGATGAAACGGACTGGCGGATTCTTGCCAGTTACCTCAAGCCGGCTGATATCGTACCATTAATACATGTTCTTCCTGAGGTTGTTGACGTGTCTGCGTTCAGCAGCTATCTCGGCTATGTGCCAGCAGGTGAATTTGTTAATTTCGAGGCGATATTCAGTGAAGATGAAAACCCTGATCTTCAATTGAGTACTGGATTTACTGATCTGGATTTGAATATCGCAGATCGAGGCATAGCTATCAAAGGGCTTGATGGCGAACTGCAAATTGACAGTAACAAGTCTGAATTGCTGATCGAATCCAGTGATGTAATTGTGAAGGCCGGTAATTTATTCAGGTGGCCGTTACAGCTGGACAGTATCAGTGGCAAGGTGGCAGTAGAACTTGAGGAGGGTGGGCTCAAGCTGGAGACGCCGGCACTGCATGTAAAAAACCAGCACCTGGAGACAGTCACACGCGCGTTTGCCGAAATTTCAGCTGATAACGAGGTCTTTCTTGATATACAGGGCAATGCCGTGAATGGTATTGGTAAACACGCTTACCGGTATCTTCCCACATCCATAATGTCCGAGGAGCTTGTGTACTGGCTCGATAATGCAATTGTTGGTGGTTATGTTCCTTCCGGCAGTTTCATTTTTCGTGGTGTCGCCAACGAATACCCCTTTGATGACAACCAGGGTGTGATGCAGATTCTGTTCGATGTCAGGGACGGAAGGCTGCACTTTCTCAATGGTTGGCCTGATGTGCAGAATGCTTCTGCAACAGTGCTCTTTCACAACGCATCATTATCTATAGAGAATGGCCGCAGCCGTGAAGAAAGCGGTGCTGTGGCGTTGATTAATGCAGACATTCCCGATCTCAGGGATGCAATGCTGCTGGTTTCGGGTAATGTCAAGGCTCCGGCCGATGAGTTGCAGCAATATATCTGGAACAGCGGGCTGGACCGTACTCTTGGCAGAGCTGTTGAACAGTTTCAGGCAAGCGGTCAGGCTGAAATCAATCTCGACATCGATGTGCCACTGGGTAAGGACAGAAGAACCGTGGATCAGCTGCAGGCCAGGGGCGATATCGCTTTTAGTGATAACGAGCTGTTCTTCCCCTTAACTGATTATCTTGTAACTGAGATCAATGGAAAGTTGTCATTTACCACGACAAGTTTGCAGGGCGAAAATATTCGCGGTAATTTTTATGGTCAGCCTGTTAATATTAATGTACGGCAAAGCGAAGATGAAACAAAACCTGAAACACTGTTTTATGTAAGTGGTAACTGGAAGGTCGATTCATTGCTCAGGCGATTTAACTGGAGTTATCCTTCGATACTTGACGGAAGCTCGCATTGGGACGTGGTTTTGCATGTTCCACACAAGTCAACTGACTACAACATTATGTTTGAAGCATCATCCATGCTGGAAGGTGTCAGCATCGGTGCTTCCGATATTATTTATAAACCGGCTGAGCAGAGCGTACCTGTTTCAATCAATCTCAAGATGCTTGGAGAAGCGCGCCAGTTGACGGTTGCTTCAGCCGACAGGCTGGATTTAGCCACAACATTCGATGAAGATAATAACTGGCAGTTCGATGTGACTTCGCCGGTAATCAGCGGTAATGGTGAGATAAATGCGGATTTTGATGTAGATACCACGGGCAAATTTGATCTCGAATTCCTCAATTTGTCAGCATTCATGAGTGGTGATGGTACAACGGCGAGAATATGGAATCTAAAGGCTTCGAACATACCTTCCTTGCGTGTAAAAACAAAAACACTGGTATGGAGGGACTGGAGATTAAGGGATGTGAAGTTCGAGACTGACCATCATCCGCGGGGAATGGTGATAAACAACATTAGCATTAACGATCCGCATTTACTGGTATCCGGCAAAGGAAGCTGGCTTAGAAGATCGTGGCGTCTGGATGAAGAAACAACTTTCAGTTTTAAGCTCTCAAGCCCAAATGTGGGTGATATGCTGCAGCATCTGGGCTATTCCCGATATGTAGACAAGAGCAAGATGCAGGCTACGCTGCATTGGCAATGGCCTGGGGCGCCCTACAAATTTAGCTGGGGGGCGTTATCAGGAAAAATGAGCGTCGATTTTGAAGAAGGGGTCGTTTCTGATATCGACCCGGGTGCCGGCGGACGTTTTCTAGGCTTGTTCAATCTGCTGCATTTGCCAAAAAGGCTGAGTCTTGATTTTGCCGATGTATACAAAAAAGGCTTTGTGTTCGATTCGATTACAGGAACTTATATTTTTGGCGGCGGAGATGCAGTAACGCAGGATGTAGAGATACGTGCATCAGCTGCGGACCTGACCATGATGGGGCGGATTGGCGTGGAGGATCAGGATTATGACCTGGTTGCTATTGTCAGGCCGCATTCGTCCGTTGCCACATTCGCGGGCGGTACGCTGGTGGCAGGGCCAACGATTGGTCTTGGTCTGGTATTATTGCAGGAAATATTTGGGCTTGATCTGTTGGGTAAAGACATTCATAAGATTCAAGGCCCCTGGAGCGATCCGGTGGTGACAAATATATCTGGCGAAACTGAAGATGAGTCCGAGGACCTGTTTAATGACTTTGAGTGATGGCGGAAAAACTGTTTCGATGCATGTGGTGCAATTTGTTATGATGGTACTGTTTACCTCGAATGTTGCAGTTGCAGCGCCTGTTGAGATGGAACTGCATGCTGAACAGTGGGAACTGTCAAGAAATGGTGAGCGTTTGCTCGGAATAGGCACAGTAGCGGACGTTGTTAAGGAATGGTCCTCTGATGATCGGCAAAAAATTGAACTGCAGTACCCGGGCGGTGAAGAAGGTGAGCTCTGGGTGTATCAGTTAATGGACTGGCTGGTAGCATTAGGCATTCCGTCTACAAGTCTTGTTGCGGTGCCAGGTAGTGGTCAGGGAGATATAATACGTTTACGAGTAATTAGATCAGGAGAAAATTTCAGGTGAGTGTTGTTGCTGCAATTCAAATGGCTTCGGGCCCGAATGTTAAGGCAAATCTTGAAGAGGCGGAAAAGCTGATCAAGACTGCTGTTCAGCAGGAAGCTGAGCTGGTTGTATTACCGGAAAATTTTGCAATCATGGGCATGTCAGAAGTTGACAAGGTGACAATTGCAGAAGCTGCTGGCGAGGGGCCGATTCAACAATTTCTCTCGCAGCAGGCAAAAAAACATGGAGTCTGGATCGTAGGTGGAACGATACCCGTTGAATCCAGTGTTACAGGTAAAGTATACAGCGCCTCTCAGCTGTACAACGATAGCGGCGAGATGGTCGCGCGTTACGACAAGATACATCTTTTTGACGTCGTACTTGAAGACAGTAAGGAAAGTTACAACGAATCTGAAACGATTGAGTCCGGTGATGATGTAGTCGTGGTAGATACGCCTTTCGGTAAGCTTGGCATGGCTGTTTGTTATGATCTTCGTTTTCCAGAACTTTTCAGAGCAATGGCTGATGTAGGCATGGAGATTTGCGTGCTGCCATCGGCTTTCACCAACCTGACTGGAAAGGCACATTGGGAGTCGCTATTACGTGCGCGCGCGATAGAAAATCTGTGTTACATGATAGCACCCGACCAGGGTGGATATCATAAGAGTGGCCGCGAGACATATGGTGACAGCATGATTATTGATCCATGGGGTGTAGTGCTGAACCGGCTGCCGCATGGTACCGGCGTTGTGGTTTCGGATATAGATCTGGAGAGACTACGTAAAACCAGAAAGAATTTCCCCGCACTGCAGCACAGGCGCCTGGACTGCAGGATCAGTTATTCCTGATCATTCTGCCAGGCACGACTTCAAAAACAATTCACCACAGAGGCACAGAGGCACAGAGAAAACCTTTCTTTTGTTAAAAACAAAGCTACCACAGAGGTACAGAGTACACAGAGAATTTTATGTGTATAACTGATTTACGAAATAACGTTACTATTACTGATACCTGATATGTATTTCTTAAGTAACAAGAAAAAACGCTTTTCTCTGTGCCTCTGTGCCTCTGTGG
>DAOWLL010000430.1 GCA_030641945.1 Gammaproteobacteria bacterium
GGACCGGGATTGCTTGAGTCTGTATACCAGCAATGCATGATTAGAGAATTGCGGTTACAGGCTATAAGGGTCGATACAGAATTGGTGCTGAAAGGTCAGTATAGAATGGCACTTGCTTAAGCCGAAATCCCCGTCATTGCGAGCGGTAGCGCGGCAATCTATTAGCGTCTGGTGCCTATCTGCCAGAGATTGCTTCGTACCTCGCAATGACGAGTTTACTAAGATAATGTGCATTTTTCGGCTTAAGTAAGCGCCATTCAGGTCAGTATAAAGGACTCAATTTTGATATCGATTACAGAATGGACATGCTTGTTGCTGATAAAGTTGTCGTAGAGTTGAAAGTTGTCGACTCATTACTGCCAGTATACAAAGCCCAGCTTCTGTCATATATGAAACTAAGCGGCATAAAACTCGGATTATTAATTAACTTTAATGAGGCTGCGGTCAAAGACGGTGTTACAAGACTAGTTAATAAACTGTAATCTTTGCGCCCTCTGCGTCTTAGCGCCTTTGCGTTGGATTTAAAATGCTGATAATGATCGACAATTATGACTCTTTCACCTACAACCTGGTGCAATACCTGGGTGAACTGGGTGCAGACGTAAAGGTATTCCGCAACGATGGTGTGACTGTCGAACAGCTCAAGGCAATGAAACCTCAACGCATCATGATTTCACCGGGGCCATGCACGCCCAACGAGGCCGGGATTTCAATGGATGTAATACGTACTTTTGCCGGCGAGGTGCCGATTCTTGGTGTCTGTCTCGGTCATCAGAGTATTGGCCAGGTATATGGCGGTGATATCGTACACGCGCGTGAGATCATGCATGGCAAAACATCGCTTGTGCATCATAATGGTACACATGTTTTCAAGGGTCTGAGCAATCCCTACACTGCAACCCGTTACCATTCGCTGGTGATTGACAGGAACACCATCCCTGATTGTCTTGAAATCACTGCATGGACCGAGACCGAGGACGGTGACATGGATGAGATCATGGGTGTTAAACATAAAGAGCTTGATATTGAAGGTGTGCAGTTCCATCCCGAATCAATTCTGACAGAACACGGACATGGTCTTCTGAAAAATTTCCTCACGACTTAACCAATACAACGAGACGACTATGGATATGCAAGCCGCAATCAAGGCAGTTACCGAACATAAACACCTGTCATCTGATGACATGACCGCCGTAATGCGGTTGATCATGACGGGTGAGGCAACGCCTGCACAGGTTGGCGGTTTTCTTATCGGCTTGCGCATGAAAGGCGAGTCGGTAGAAGAGGTGGCTGCCGCCGCCAGTGTCATGCGTGAATTATCTACCAGGGTCAATGTTGATAACGAGCATCTGGTCGATACCTGCGGAACAGGTGGCGATGCGTCCGGAAGTTTCAATATCTCGACAGCCAGCGCATTTGTTGTCGCAGCAGCTGGTGGCAAGGTTGCAAAACACGGCAACCGCTCGGTTTCCAGCAAGTCAGGCAGTGCTGATGTGCTCGAAGCAGCTGGCGTAAATCTTGAACAGACACCGGAGCAGGTTGCTGCCTGTGTTAACGACATTGGTGTTGGTTTTATGTTTGCGCCACTGCATCACAGCGCCATGAAACATGCTATCGGGCCACGGCGTGAAATGGCTGTGAGAACTATTTTTAATGTTCTGGGGCCTTTAACCAATCCAGCCGGCGCACCAAACCAGGTGCTGGGTGTTTTCAGTAAAGACTGGGTCGAGCCGTTGGCCCAGGTGCTGAAGCAGCTGGGCAGTGATCATGTACTGGTCGTGCATGCAGATGACGGGCTTGATGAAATCAGTATCGGCTCAGAAACTTACGTAGCAGAACTCAAGGATGGTGAAGTAACAACATACACAGTTCAGCCGGAAGATTTTGGTATGCAGCGGACTGAATTGTCAGCACTCAAAGCCGAAGATGCAGATGACAGTCTGCGCATAATCAGGTCAGTACTCGCTAATAAAGACGGGCCTGCGAAAGATATCGTCTGTCTGAACGCGGGTGCAGCAATCTATGCGGCAGGACTGGCTGGCAGCTTTGCCGAAGGTGTTGGCCGCGCACAGGAGGTCATCGCCAGCGGGGAATCTGCGGCGAAACTGGAGCAGCTGGTAACAGCAACCAATGCCTGAAGATAAGCCCGATGCCTGATAATCAAGCGGATATACTGAAGACTATTCTGCAGCGCAAAACGGAAGAGATTTCCGAACGTTCTGCAAAGGTCAGCATGCAGGAGATGAGTAAACGCGCACAAGCTGCTGATCCGGTGCGCGGGTTTATAACTGCGATAGAACAACGCATAGCCAATCATCAGTCTGCTGTAATCGCTGAAATTAAAAAAGCTTCGCCGAGCAAAGGTGTACTTCGTGAAGACTTTAATCCGGCTGCAATTGCAAAAAGTTACCAACAGCATGGCGCCGCCTGTCTTTCAGTGCTAACTGACAGGGATTTTTTTCAGGGTGACGAAGATTTCCTGCTGCAGGGAAGGCGCGCCTGTGCTCTCCCGGTTATCCGTAAGGATTTCATTATCGACCCTTCCC
>DAOWLL010000437.1 GCA_030641945.1 Gammaproteobacteria bacterium
GGATAGACCGCTATCACCGGGCCAAGTTCACACCGATCGAGACAACCGGCGCTATTGATTCTGACTTTGCCCTGGCCCGATAAGCCCATTTGCTTGATTCTGGCCTTGGCATAATTGCGTATCTCCGTTGCATTGCATTGCTCACAGCATTGCTCGCCCCGCTCGCGCTTGTTGGTGCAGAAAAATACATGGTACTGGTAATAAGACATATGCAGCTCCTGGAAGTACAATGACGGTATTGTATGTGCAATCCCTGCAAGGCAGAATAATTTAATAAAAGCGAGCCCGTTATGCGACATTACAGCCCAATTGATCAGCTCCTGATTCACGCCGATACCGCGCTGCGCACCGTGGTAGGCAAACCCCTGGCAACACATCGCAGCTACCCGGCCGACAATATCGAAGACTGCTCGATGGACACTGCAGAAAGCAAACATATCGCCAGCCTGATGCGCGTCAATCACTCGGGTGAAGTTTCTGCCCAGGCGCTCTACCAGGGGCAATCAATCACGGCACGCAATAACGAGGTGCGTGAAAAGCTTGAACAGGCCGCACTGGAAGAAAACGATCACCTGGTGTGGACTGAAAACCGCTTGAAAGAACTGGGAGAACGCACCAGCCTGCTCAATCCGCTATGGTATGCAGGCTCTTTTGCCATTGGCGCTTTTGCCGGCGCACTGGGTGATAAATGGAACCTGGGTTTTCTGGCTGAAACAGAACATCAGGTGGTTAAGCACCTTGATGAGCATCTCAGTAAAATTCCCACCTCTGACAAACGCAGCCGCGCCATTCTTGAGCAAATGAGAATTGATGAAGCTAAACATGCAACCACGGCCCTGGACCATGGCGGCGAAACATTGCCGGTCCCGGTGAAGAAACTGATGCAGGCAATGTCAAAATTGATGACACGCAGCACTTACTGGATTTAGATTTGATGCAGATAGACCCTGCTGCTCACTTGCTCAAGGAGGCTGACTACATACCTTCACCGAATATGGATGACAGGCCTGAAGGTGCTGATATCAACCTGCTGGTTATTCATTCCATCAGCTTGCCGCCCGGTGAATTTGGCGGCAATAGCATAGAACAACTCTTCACAAACTCATTGCCGGTGGATGACCATCCCTATTTTCAACAAATACATCAGCTGGAAGTTTCTGCCCATGTACTGATCAAGCGCGATGGCAGCGTTATTCAGTTTGTACCGTTCAATAAACGTGCGTGGCACGCCGGCGAATCCTGCTACCATGGAAATGAACGCTGTAATGATTTTTCAATCGGCATTGAACTTGAAGGTACGGATACAGACCCGTTTGAAAACAGCCAGTACGAAACACTGGTCGAGCTGGTGAAAGCATTGTGCAAGCACTATCCCTCGATCACAGCACAACGAATAGCAGGGCATTCAGATATTGCGCCCGGGCGAAAAGCCGATCCTGGCAGCGGCTTTGACTGGGATAAACTTTCTTCATTACTTGCCTGAAAAAAACTCGCTGCAAGCTATTATTAGTGCACTAAGGTTAAATTATGGCACTTTTATCAATCATCATTGGTTTACTGTTCGATCGTGCATTCAGACACTTGCACGATCTGCGTGATTTTTCGTGGTTTGAATATTACACAAACGCCGTAACACGATTTATACGTGCATCAAATGGCCTGATACAAATCGTTGCAGTGCTGCTTATTCCAGTCTTGATCATAGCCGCAATCCAGTACCTGTTATCAGATTTTCTGCTGGATTTTCCTTATATATTGTTTGGGGTCCTTGTCTTTGCCTACTGCCTGGGGCCCGCCTGTCTGAGTAGTGATATCGAGTTCTACCTCGATGCACGCCGCCTTGGCGATGAGGATGAAGCACTGCATTATGCTGGCGCGTTAACCGAACGTGCGGCTTCAACGGCACCCGATCAGCAAACCAGTGATGTTACCCGCGCGATATTGCATGTTGCCAACGAGCGCATCTTCGCCGTCATATTCTGGTTTGTTATCGTCGGACCAGCAGGGGCGCTACTGTATCGCCTGACAACCAGTCTGAGTAAACAGGATGGCTTGAATGACAGCCTAACGGCTGTTGCCATACTGTTTCAGTCGGTGCTGACATGGGTACCCGCTAGAATGCTGGCACTGGGCTATGCCTTGACCGGTCACTTCGATGGCGCACTGCAGGCCTACCGCAACAGGCCCTATGAATCAGATCTTGCACTTGAAAACTATGACGTGCTGGTAAACACCGGCATGGGCGCACTGCGTGATCAAGAAGCTACCGATGAAATATCCAGCATTATTTCAGCAAGAAACCTGGTCATGCGTTCAATATTGATCTGGGTTGCTGTACTTGCCCTGTTAACACTTGGAGGCTGGCTCGGTTAACCACCATCGAATACCAGGCTTTCCACCCCTGGGTTGCCATAGTCAGATTTATTGGGTCTTCACCCCATCAAGTGGCTAAAAATTCAAATGATTGTCGCAGGGTCACAGAGGTTTTAGCCGCAAAAAACGCAAATAACACGAAGGTAATA
>DAOWLL010000592.1 GCA_030641945.1 Gammaproteobacteria bacterium
CATATATGAGCGACGACAGGTCAAAACAAGTCCGTGGCGATACCAGTGCAGTTTGGAAAAACCATGTGTCCGTTGCTGACACCCCGGAAGGGTTTACCGTCAGAACGAGCTATCCAACCAATCCGGATGGTGCCGAAGTGATGCTGGAGCGTTGGCAGGCGGGCGCAGAAGAGCCGCCGCATTCGCACCCGGGCGACGACATGACAGTTGTGGTTGAAGGCAAAATGTCAGTCCAGTTCTACACAAAAACCGCCGATGGACTTGTTGCCGATGGTGAGCAGATTATTCTTGATAAAGGCGATACGGGTTATATCAAGGCAGGTCGAATTCACGATGCTAAATACATCGAAGCATGTAAGCTTGTATACGTACATGACAAAGCATTCGGTTTTACTGCTGAGTAATCAAAGCATCAGAAATAACGCAAGGTCTTTTCGATCAGCAGATAGCTGAACAACAGGATGGATACGAGGAGTGTTGCGTTCATCAGATACCCATTGCTGAATGTCATCAGCCAGTCGCGGTGGTTATTCATGACTATATTGTATTCATGCAATCTATGTCCATGATTGTTTCTCAAGGTCATGCAGACAGTGCATGATGACCAGACTCAGTTCACACAACGACCGTTATCGACCCGGGCTTTCTCAGCAGTATTCAACGGGGTCTTCACCCCATCAAGTGGGTAAAAGTTCAAATGATTGCCACAGAGAACACAGAGGTTTTATCCGCCTGCCGCTACACGGCCCCCGCAAAACACGCGAATGATGTTGTGTGTGAATAGATTCGTTGCACTTCATCCGGGCTACTTGCTTTAGTTTGTAGGGTGGGCTCTGCCCACCAAAAAAGCCAGACCGCATCTTGAATTTCAATGATTATAAAGGTGGGCAGAGCCCACCCTACAACAACCCAGGCTTGTTACGTCAGTGAACAGTTAATAACTAACAGTGAACAGATTCAGTATCGCAGCCTGCATTCGCAGTTCAAATTCGAGTCCAATTGAATTTAGTACGTTGCACTTAATCCGGGCTACGAACTGTCGGCTTCATATTATAAGTCTACTGAACCGCTGGATGTCAGGAATGAACAGGACATATGTCCACAGATGAACGCAGATGAACACAGATAGTTAGAAACTTAAAAACGCTTTCATCCGTGTTCATCTCAGGATGATGTTTTTAAAGATTTCAGAGGGGCAGTCTCTAGGCAGGCTGACAAATATTCCCTGTGTGGTCAGGGTGTTGTCCTGGGTCTACCCACTGTATTTTGGGAGGATCCATTAAACGAAGCTTAAATTACCCGTGTAATATGCATATAAACTCGACAAATACTGGACATCCAGCCTGTAGTAGGAATAGAGTTGTAACCGTTACCCACTTGTTTACAGATATTGGACCAAGGTCCAGGTGCATTATAGAAACACACAGGAGGCTTAATATGCATAGCAAGGTTTTACAAACATTCAGCCTGTTCGCTGCTGGGACTGTACTCGTCGTCTCCGCATCAGTACAGGCAGCATCACCGGAACAGGTGATCGAATCTAAAGTGATGCAATCAATCGATCGTGATAAAGACGGCAGGCTCAACCGCGAAGAGCAGGGCAGTGCACGCCAGTTGCATAGAATCGTTGACCAGGACTGGGATGGTAAAGTCAGTGATGATGAAAAGCAGCGTGCGATGAAGATTGTTAACTGGATCGATCGCAATGATGATGGCCGCATCAGCCAGCGTGAACAGGATCGTGCAATTAGCGTATAC
>DAOWLL010000418.1 GCA_030641945.1 Gammaproteobacteria bacterium
ACTAACAGTACTACTAAAATATGCGGATTGTCTAGGTTCTCTTAGAACGCTATAGGCAATAAAAAACCCGATAATCCATTGATATATATGGTTTACCGGGTTGTTTTAGGTTCTTACTGAACCCTCTATTGGTGGAGGCGGCGGGAATCGAACCCGCGTCCGCAAGTCCTCTGCCATCGGCTCTACATGCTTATCCCGGTCTATTAATTTAACTGACTGCTACCCGACGGGCAGGGAAAACAATCAGCGAGTTTGGTAAAGTTTTAGCGAATCCGCCCCAAACGTGCTTCAACGCGATCTTGTGAGAATCGACGCCTGAGTGTCACCAGTCCGAAGACGGGGGACTCTGGACGCACAAGCACGGCTCCAGTCAGACGGCACCCTACAGGGGTTTAAGCTGCGAGTGCGTAGTTGTCGTCGTTGGCAACTAAAAGTTTGCAGATGGATTTACGAGGTATCCTGCACCTCGGCATGCACCTCAGGTTTCGCAACCCACGTCGAAGCCAGGTCGCCCCCTAAGTACAGTTGATAAGATAGCACAAAACGGTGAAAGTTCCGGCCTTGATTTTCATCGTCTGAATCCCCATTAATGCGGAACGGGTGGAGCGTGCTGACTTCCGTACCCATAACCGCTTTGAAAAGGTAATGATTATGATGCGAATAGGACTGTTTCTGGCGACCAACGCGGCCATCCTGGTGCTGATCAGCGTGGTATTTCAGGTCTTCGGCTTCGAAGGAATTTTGGCCGAGAACGGGGTGGACCTGAACCTGCAGGCCCTGCTGGTGTTGTCTGCAGTGATTGGTTTTGGCGGTTCTTTTATCTCGCTGGCGATGTCCAAGTTCATGGCCAAACGTTCCATGGGAGTCAAAATAATTGAGCAGCCGGCCAACAGTTCCGAGCGCTGGCTGGTGGATACAGTGAAGCGCCAGGCACAGATGGCCCGTATCGGGATGCCGGAGGTCGGCGTCTTTGACTCACCGCAGCCGAATGCCTTTGCGACCGGTATGCGACGCAATAACGCACTGGTTGCAGTGAGTACGGGATTGCTGCAGCGCATGAATGCCGATGAAGTCGAGGCCGTGCTGGCGCACGAGATCAGCCATGTCAGTAACGGCGACATGGTCACAATGGGTTTGATACAGGGCGTGGTGAATACCTTTGTGATTTTCCTTTCACGGGTCATCGGCCATGTTGTTGACCGGGTGGTGTTCAAGACCCAGCGCGGTTACGGGCCGGCCTATTTTATTACCTCTATCGTTGCTCAGATTTTTCTGTCGATTCTCGCGTCAATCATCGTTATGTGGTTCTCACGCCGGCGTGAATTCCGCGCCGATGCCGGGGGTGCCTCACTTGCCGGGTCTGGCAAGATGATTGGTGCCTTGCAGGCCTTGCAAAGAGAGCATGAGCCCCATGACCTACCGGGCGAATTTGCGGCCTTTGGTATTGCCGGTGGTCTGGGCAGTGGTTTCAAGAAGCTGTTTATGACCCACCCGCCACTCGAGGAGCGTATTGCAGCCTTGCAGGCTGCTGCATAAGCAGCTGCGATCAGGGCAGCTCTGATTTATTTAATGAACCATTGTAGGGTGCGCCGTGCGCACCGAAAAGAGAATGCAAGCAGTTGATCCATGGTGCGCACGGCGCACCCTACAGACTGTAATGAATGTTTCAGTGTATGTTGATAAGATACAAGGCAATCCTACAAAAAAGGGATTATAAATGCTGGAAAATGTTCCCCTGTTTTCCGGGCTGCCGAAAAAAGCATTGGCCGAGATCGAGCAGCACGGGTCAGTCAAGTCCTACAAGAAGAATGTCATCGTCATCAACCAGGATGATGAGACCTATTCCCTGTATGTCATCCTCAAGGGCAGCGTCAAGGTCTTTGTCAGCGGTGAAGACGGGCGTGAGGCGGTGCTTAATCACCAGCAGGCCGGGGATTATTTTGGCGACCTTGCCTTGATCGACAAGCAGCCGCGCGTGGCCTCGGTGATGACGACGGAACCGTCAAAATTCATGATTATCTCCCGCGAGGACTTTTTGAAATGCCTCTCGAAGAACCCGGAGATTGCGATCAACCTGATCAAGCCGATGACCAGTCGTATCAGGATGCTGGCAAAGAATGTCAGTAGCCTGGCCTTGCTCGATGTGTATGGGCGCGTAGCGCGAACACTTCTTGATCAATCGGAAGAGCAGGGTGATGTTCTGGTTACGGAAAAACTGACCCAGCAGGAAATTGCCGATATGGTGGGTGCATCACGTGCAATGGTCAGCCGTATCCTGAAAGACCTGAAAGAGGGTGGTTATATCTCAATCGAGAAGAAGCGCATTACCATTCATCATAAACTGCCTTCGCGCTGGTAGCCTGTCAGTCACCGACAGAAAACACCACCGGTTTACTCAGCGACCCGTGATTAAAGTCACCCAGTAGCGGGTCTTCGTTGACGTCACGCGAATGTATGATCCAGGAGTACATGCCACCGTTTTTCACCAGCTCCGGTGGCAGGGTAAGTACCGGTTCAGCGAGCAGTTTGGAAGTATGGATCAAACGGTCATCGTCCCACTGGTCCCTGATAAAAACCTGGTAAAAACCGGCTCCCGGAACAGGGTCCCA
>DAOWLL010000089.1 GCA_030641945.1 Gammaproteobacteria bacterium
AGCGCATGATAATGGTTCGCCAGGTCTGACAGATTGGATTTGAGGAAAGTCAGCACTACCGGGAACTGCTTGATATCAAAGAATCTCCAGTACTCCGCATTAAGCCCATAGGTGTTCGAATAATTCTTTTTAGATTCTATGACGAGTTTAGGAAATCCGCCTTGTAAATAAATTTCGATGACGCGTATGTTGAAGTACGGTGCAACTTTATTCAGCGCGTTTTGCTCAACATAACTATTATAAGATTGCGCTGCATCACTATACCTACGCTTATCCAGGTAGTATTCGCCAAGATGGCTATAAACACTGGCCTCATATGTACGCGGCCCAGCCTGCGTAAAGAAATCTACAATCGCTTCAGCACCGCCTAGATATGAAAAACTCAGGCTGATAACACGATAAGCATCATCAATCCGCTTTTTCTCTATCTTGTCATCAGCCTGCTCGAGCTCATAACCTTCGTCAATTTTGAAATCAAGCATGGCTATAAAGTCTTTCAGCGCTTCTTCATACAGATCCTGCTTGAAGTATGACCAGCCCTGCTTATACAAAGCCAATTCATAAAATGCAGAACCCATGCCTATTTCCAGTACGACCTGGTACGCTTCTTCAGCATCAAGATAACGTTTACGCGTGAAAAAATACTCTGCACGTCTGAAGTGCGCTTCATCCAGATGCCGTGAATTCGGATATTTCACCACCATAACATTCAGGGTATCGATAGCTTTTTCAATCTGTCCGGTTTCCTCATAGGCACGCGACAACTGATACATGACCTGGTCGTTACGCTCATACAGTGGATACTTCTTCAACAGACCTTTATACAACTCGATGGCCTCCATCGCACCGGCGACCTGCAAGTCTTCTGCTTTGCCTGTTGGTGAAGTTATGGTGGAATTGTCCGTGTTGAATTTTTGCTCACGCGTAGCACGCTCGCTAAATTCTTTCTCCGATTCGGATAGATCCGCAATAGCCCCTGATTCGTTACTGGCAACCTTGTCTCCACTGGCCATAATTGCCGCGCCTGCTTCGCTGGCGTCGAGCACCTCTATTCCCGGCTCTGTCATTTTGTCGAGCTGTGGTGAATCTACTGACTTTATTTCTGCAGTTGTTGCTGCAGTCACTGGTACCGCGGCAGTGGCGTCGGATGCTTCAATCACAGGCGATGATGAGCTGAATTCGGCTGCCGCTGAATATTCCTTCTCGATTTTCAGATCAGCCAGGCGGCGTATGGCCTCTGGCGTCATGGCAGTCTCAGGCGTTTCATCAAGATAACGCTGGTAACTCTCCAGGGCTTTTTCCAGGCTGCCAACAATCACCTCTTCCTTGATTTCAATATTGACATCCTTCAGGCTGCCGAGCGTACCTTCAGTGTTATAAGTCGCACAACCTGTAACAGAAAGGCCATAAACGACCAGAAAGACTGTAATTATGTTCACTGGGGATCCATGCCTCATGGCTTCACCCCGTCTGCAGCAGGTGTTGCCGTGGCAGTCGCAGATTGCTCGAGCGCTTTATCTTCCTGCGCCTTGGTGGCACGGTCGTAACTTTCCGCCAGAGCGAACCTTGCCTTGATTTGATACTCCTCCAGTCGTTTGCGGCGCTTATCAAGTTCGTTGAATGCCATCTGCTCCAGCACTCTTCCCTGCCTGGCCATAATGCGCTTGAGATTTACCCCTGTATCGCGCAGGCGTGTGCGCAGCTGCTGTATAGGTATTGTGTAACCTTCATAACTCTGTGTTGCTGCCTGGCGTGTACGCACAAAAGCGCGATACTGCTTGTTCAGATCATCGATCACGCCATCAAGGTCCTGCAAATTTTTATAGGCCCTGGTCAGGCGCTTATCGAATTCAGACTTGACACGCCAATCGAGTACACCTGATAGACGATTCATGCGATACAGGATTTCTTCAGTCGCCTGGTTCGGATTGGCCTCGAGATCTATTTTTATCTTTGCTAATCGGTCTATGGCTGCACGCTCATTGGCAGTCGCGAGGTATACAGGCCGACGCAAAACCAATAATGATTGAATGCGCTCATTCAGCCGGTCACGCTGTTCGATTCGAAGACGAATACGCGAATCTAGTTTTTTGAACCTGGTTTCGACTTGCGGCAACAGGGGCTCGTAATACTGACGGCGTAATTCAATAATATCTTCAAAAACTGTCAGGCTATCCAGCCATGCCGTCAGATGCTGCCTGAGGTCAGCAAGATCTTTGTAGTTTTTCAGCGACTCCTGGAAATCATGTGCAGCCAGTAATTCCATGATATAGCGGGTTTCCGGGCTGTCCGGCAGCTCGCGCAGGTTAACTACCCAGTTTTTGTCCTGTTCAGCTTCTTTGCTGACCAGCGCAGTGAGAAACTTGCCCTCACGAATACTTTTGATTGAAGCATCAAGGCTGTCGATTTCACTGGCAAATACATCCATTGCCTTGCCATACATAATGGCAGCCTTGCCATGCACATTGAGCTTACTGTAAGCAAAAGGCACCGCCATCATGGCTTCTTGCACAGAAATGTTGGTCTGCTCACGCTCATGCAACAAACTCCAGGGCACCAGCGCGCGATCATAACGGTCCTGTGCGACCTCTACCCAGCCTGCGCCAAGCAATGCACGGTTGGAAAACGGCCCATCTAACCTGATACGTGAAAAATACTTACCTGCTTTTTCCGCTTCACCCGCATCGACATAGTAATTTGCTAGTTTAAGGTTGCCTTTGTCCTTCAGCGCAAGAACTGCTTCATCATCGGTGTTGAGTCTTCCTAGCTGATCCAGCATGTCAATGGCAAGCTCATTCTGAGAGGTTTGCAGATAAGCCATCGCAAGGTTGTACTCAATATATCCGCTGTAAGCATTATCACCTTTGAGCGCTTTAAGCAGTTTTATTGCATCACTGAACTTGCCAACGGAAACATATATCTGAGCGCGCAGGAAAACTACATCGCTGCGTATTTTTTTTGGTACTTCGCCTTTTATCAACTCAACCGCATGCAGCGCATTGACATAATCCTGTTTGCGATAATAAAGACGCGCCAGTCTGAATGCGGCTTCATTTCGTTCAGTCTCAGAAACATTATTAGCCAGTACTGTTTCTATCGCACGGCCGGCACGTTGATGCATGCGGTAGTAAAGTTCAAGATCGCCGACAGAAAACTCAGCCTGCCCGCGATGCCAGTGAAGACTGTCCAGCCCGGGCTCATCCAGTGCATAGTACTGGCCAAGTTCTATATCAAGATGGGAAATCGCTTCAAAATAATCATTCTGGTAGGCGTGATAAAGAATCTCACCATAGAAGATGTCACGCATCTCCTGGTGCTGCCTGACAGTGCCATGCGTCAATAATGGTAGCAGCAGTAAAGCTGCGATAGAAAACCGCAAACTCATGCGCTACCAGTCCCTGAACTTTATATCCTGTTCGGTTGTTTCAGGGCCGGCTATTTTTATTTCAACAAATTTTGGGCCCACGTCCTTGTTTATGCGATAAGTGCCACTGCGTTTATATTCTCCTCCTGCGGGCGCCTTGCCAATATAACTAACGACAAGATCATGTTCACCGGTTTTGATATTTCCCAGGTATAGCCGCTGCACACCCCCGCTTTGCAGCGCTTCCAGTTCACGAAAAGAATACAGGTGCTGTGCGACTACCTTTTCATCGAGTTTGAGCTGTACCGAGTCGAGTCGAAAATCATCGCCATTATTCATCGAGATGAACAATGAGACCTGGGTGTTTGAAGGGAATAGTAATTTTTCCTCGAGCCTTGCCAGTTCAGAATTCAGATTAAGCACATCTTTCTTGATGTCCTGAACCTGTTCATCGAGGCCCTTGATCTGATCTCGTGAAACTTCGTCGGCGTTAGCTGCATATGAAAAAATAACAGCGAGGACAATGTATAGGCATTGCCGGAATAATTTCTGTACGTGCGATTGCATGTCTTTATCCCTGTAATGAACAAATGAGTCAATTGCTTAATCTTTATAATGCTGTGCACTATGGCACTTGTTATTACAGCCATGAAAGAGATCGCCCAGATCTATTCATGCCACGGCACACGTGGCTGATACTCGCGTCGAGATTAAATCCCGAACACGATTACTGTAAGACTAAGATAGCCCTGAATTACTGTTCTTCACATTTACAAACCGCACCCATGGCGAGACATGCGCAAAAAAGCCTCGTCATTCCCTACTCTTAGTCCAATAGATAGATAGCCGCAAGTTTGTAGCGAAAACTCGTGAAAATTAGCGGCCTGCAATGCAGATTTAGGCGAGGAATGCCCATATCCTAAATATGTTAAGTTATTGTTTTATTTGATATTATATGACTATTACGAGGGTAGATGCCGGTGCATGCGAGCGCGCATCGGCGGAAAACTTCGAGCTGATTATATCAATCGGCAAATTACGGCTAATTTAGCCTGAATAAGCCGGTTCAGAGCGTTACCTGGTTCCGTGGACTCAGTAGGAAAGCAGCCGAATGTAACTGACCAGCGCCTCAACATCACCCTGGCTAAGGATACCTCGCCAGGCAGGCATAAACCTGCCTTTACCATCGAGAATACTCTTGACCAGCTCTTCATTGTCGATACTGTTGGTCTCGTTGGGATTGGTGTGGTCCATCGGCATGATCCCCATGAGGTTCGTCATGATACCATCGCCATCACCCTCCACCCCGTGACACACCTGGCAATATTTCTGGTAAAGCAGCATGCCTGCTTCGGGATCGCCCATCAGATCATGTTTCGCGCTGCCCAGAAAGCGGAGGTATGCGATCAATGCCTTGACCTGGGGCTCGCTGAAGACATCCTTCCATTCCGGCATCGAATCACTGAGCAGGTTGTGGCGGTCTCGGCCTGTTATAGTCTGCCGGCCTTCACCGGTAATGATCTTCATGAGGATGGTGTCACTTCTGGAACGTACTGTAGTGGACAGATCTGCTGGACTGATCTTCATTACCTTTGCGAGAGGACCATCGCCCTTGCCACCGGTTCCATGACATAACTGGCAGTAGGAAACATACAACCTTCTTCCTTCATAGGCGGGTGGAGGATTGGCTGATGCCTGAGGGACGCTGACTGCGAACAGGCCCAGCAGTACTACAGCATGAATAAAATATTTCATGAATTATCTCTCCTGCCGAATAAATGTGTCAGAAAATAAATATTGCATGCAAATGATCCTTTGTACTATGTTGCAAAGTATTATATGCGACGTTGCAAGCTCACTTTATTTTACGTACTGCTCCCTGTTTTTGTCCGTCAATGCCTTGAGGAAACTCATGATATCACTCACCTGCTGATCAGTCAGTTCCTCGTCCAGTTGCAGCTTACCCATCTTGCGTACAGCTTCATCGAGCGTTTTGATTTTTCCGTCATGGAAGTACGGTGCTGTTAAGGCCACATTACGCAGAGGCGCCACCTTGAAAAACATTCGGTCGTCCTCATCTTTTGTGAGCGCGTACATACCCTGGTCAACCTGGTTTTCATAGGGGTTTTCCTTGCCCAGGGGCTCATATGTCTCGCCACCGAGAAGTTTGCCATCGTGGCACGACTTGCAATCAATTTTGAGAAAAGTTTTAAGACCTCGCTGCTCAGCTTCACTTAATGCGCCTGCATCACCGTTCATAAAATCATCGAAACGGGCCGGTGTTATTAATGTGCGCTCAAATGCCGCGATGGCCTCGGCAATATTCTGGTAACTGATAGCGGGTTCCTCCCCGGGAAATGCCAGGGCAAAAGCGTCCCGGTATTCAGCTATACCCCGTATCTTCATCTCTACCGATTTTTCGTCGGGCATGCCCATTTCAATCGAATTAAGGATCGGCCCCTTGGCCTGCTCGACCAGGTCCTCGGCACGGCCGTCCCAGAACTGGCTGTCCTGCCAGCCTGCATTTAATACTGTCGGGCTATTACGCGTGCCCTGCTCACCTCTTGCACCGGGTGAGGTCGCGAGATTATCGACACCGGCGAAGCCGTCCTCCAGACGGTGGCATGTGGCACAGGACTGGCTGTCATTGATGGACAGGCGTTTTTCAAAATAGAGCTTTTTACCCAGTGCAATGCGCTCCGATGTGTTATTTTCTGATCCTGGCATAGCATCAGGCAAGGTTGACAAAAATCGGTTTGCACGACGGATCAACAGGTCAGCACCATCAGCAAAAACGCTGGTTGTCGCCAGTAACAGCAATGTTATAACGATCCAGGCGATATGTTTCATCTCACTCTAGCCTTCATTTATTTTATCGACCAGAATACACAAGCGCGCGAAGGAATAAAAGGTGTCGCTGACAACTGAGTCTGATTATCATTTGCTTCTGTCCAGCCGGGATTGGTGACAGGCTATTGACAATCGGCTGGGCTGCAGACATTGCGTTTATCGGATTGCGCACGCCCGGTACAGCTTGTTCAGCCAACTGCGTTGAGGTCCAGTGTTCGCAGCATGATATGCGGCAGAACCATAATAAAGGAACAGTACATATGTCCACAGATGAACGCAGATGAACACGGATGAAAGCATTTTTAAGTTTCTAAATATCTGTGTTCATCTGTGGATGTTGTTGTTAAACATTCGCGTGGGGCCGTGAAGCGGCAGGCGGACAAATACTCCCTGTGTGGTCAGGGTGTTATCATGGGGCTACCCGTTGTATTTGGGGAAAACCCACAAATTTTAATAGAATATCACTCCATGAGAAGCATTAAAGCGATTGTTGCAGGCAGTTTGTTTATTATTGTTGTTATCCTGTTGATGCAGCTGGCATTTATTTTTATAGCGGTAGGCTATAACAGTCTTGCTAAATATTACCCGTTTCTTAATGATATCAGCGGTTATTTTAGATATTTTATCGGTATACCTGTTTTTATGACCATCAT
>DAOWLL010000427.1 GCA_030641945.1 Gammaproteobacteria bacterium
CAATTATCCACAGATGAACGCAGATAAACACAGATATTTAAAACGATAAGATCTTTATCTGTGTTTATCTGCGTTCATCTGTGGATAAAAAGCTCTAAGAAAACTAAACGCACAAAAAAAGCCGCTCGAGGAGCGGCCTTTAAATGATCAGCTGGGTCGCTGCTTAGATAAACAGAGACTGGTCAGCATCAGATGATTCTTCAAAGTAGGTGGCAGCACCTACAAAATCACAACCATCGATGAATCCTTTTGGATCATGGCCGAACAACTCGACGGTCATCTGGCAGGCAAGGAACTTGCACTCGGCTTCCTGGCACAGCTCGCGCAGTTCTGCAATTGATGCTACGCCACAGTTACTGATGGTCTTCTTCATCAGTGTTGTAGCAATGCTGTCCATGAAAGGTATATTCCATAATACGTTAGGAATTTTTGGACCCCAATCTATTTTTTGCAGTCCTTTTGGACCAAATGGCATCTTCATTGGCATGGCCGGATTGGCCATTGGTGTTACCTTGAGGACGCTGGTATCTTTGAGCAGCAGGTTCAAACCATAAAAGGTAAAGAAGATAGAAACTTCCATACCAAGGGCAGCAGCTGTACTGCCGAGGATGAACGGAGGATATGCCCAGTCCAGAGTTCCCTTGGTAGCAATAATGGTCAGTTTACGTGTATCTGACATAATATTTTCCTCGGATTAAAAATAAGGCAGTCTTCTGACTATTTACATTTCAGAGTTATTACCATACTCCCAAAGATGCTCTGTTGGCAAGTCGTTTTGTCAGGAAATGCTTGATATTTTTCAAATGCCTGCTATCTGACCAGCCGCGTAAGATTAATGTAAAGCAAACCAGAATGTGCGCGACAGGCCCATGGCGAGCGCGTTACAGGGCCGCTTTGCTGTCGTCTATCAGCGCGTTCCATTCGTTGCTGGAGCTGATTGGTAGTGAGCATTGCATGCCCTCGCAAACGTAGGCCAGTGTCGTGTCAGATACCGATTTTTCCGCCAGTGAAGGCGGCAGTTCACTGTCTTCTGGTATTGCGAAGACGTAGCTATGGGGCATGGAGCTGCCAATGGTGGGCTGCACCCAGTTGTCCAGCTCTTCAGTCGATCCACGCAGAATAACGATCTGTGGCGGCGCGAGATGAGAATCGAGTGCTTCGAGTAAGCTGCAATGTGATATGGCGGCCTGGTTGATGCTGCTCCATGCGGCTTTCAGGCAGCGCTCGGCGGCGTCGATATATCCTGGCTCGGCGAGTAGATAACCAAGCAGGAGCAAACTCTCAGCAGCAATGCCGTTGCCCGAAGGTGTTGCATCATCACTGTAGCTCTTGCTGCGTTGAATCAGCTGTTCGTGGTCATGGCTGGTGAAGAAGAAGCCGCCGCTGTTTTTGTCTTCGAACTGTTCGATTAAAACGTCAGCCAGTTGCCGGGCCCAGTGCAGCCACTTGCTGTTCCATCTCGACTGCAGCAGTTCGAGCAGGCCGCTGATGATGAAGGCATAGTCGTCAAGGTAGGCGTTAAGGTGGACATGGCCATCCTTTGCGGTTGCCAGCAGGCGGTTGTTGTGCCAGAGATTGTCGTGGATATAGTCAGCGGCCCTGGCTGCGGATTCTGTGTATGCGGGCTTGTCGAGCTGCCGGCCGGCATAAGCCATGCCGCGAATCATTAGCCCATTCCATGAGGTCAGGATTTTGTCATCAAGACCGGGATGGATGCGTTGTTCACGTACCTGAAAGAGTTTTTTTCGCGCGGTTTGCAGCTGTTGGCGAACATCGGCGTCGCTGCTGCCTGATTTATCAGCCAGCTCTTTATAGGATCGAAAGGCATGAAGGTGCCAGCAGCCTTCAAAGTTGGCGGGCCTGTCGAGTCCGAACCGAGAGGCCAGCAGTTCATATTCGCTGTCTTCAAGATGAGAAGCGGCGGTTTCAGGGCTCCAGGTATAGAACTTGCCTTCCTCGCCTTCAGAGTCAGCATCCAGCGCTGAATAATAGCCGCCCTGATCTGACTGCATTTCTCGAATGACCCAGTCTGCAGTTTCTATGGCGGCATCTTTATAGTTTGCATCGCCGCTAATACACCAGGCCTGCGTGTTGAGCCACAAGAGTGGACCGTTGTCATAAAGCATTTTTTCGAAATGCGGAATCATCCACTGCTCGTCGGTGGAATAGCGGCAAAATCCGCCACCGAGGTGGTCGAACAGGCCACCCGAAGACATGCGTTCAAGTGAGAACAGTGCGGTGTGCAGGATGCGTGAGTCGGGGTTTCCCGTTTCGTTAGTTCGCGCCCAGTGTTTCAGTGCGCGTTGAATAATGGCCGGGTGTGGAAATTTGGGTGCGCCGCTATAGCCGCCGAATTGGCTGTCAAACTGCTGTTCGATCTGGTTGCGCGCAATATCGAGCGGCATGGATCCAAGATGTTCAGCAGGCGTGTCATCCTGTGAAGCGATTCGCTTGAAAACGTCTGCCAATGAATCACTCTGTTTCTGTATATCCTGTTTTCGGGTTGCATAGGCATGTGCAATATTTTCCAGTAGCTGGGTAAAGGCAGGCAGGCCA
>DAOWLL010000173.1 GCA_030641945.1 Gammaproteobacteria bacterium
AAGGGGCCTGAACTGGCCCTGGCCGAGCGTTTGCCAGCAGCAGCTGTCATAATCGCCAATTTTTCCTGCCCCCGCCTCAAACATGGCCTGTTTAACCTGTTCAGCGGCAGTCTCCGGTACGAATACACTTATTTTATACATGGTTTGTTTTTTGGAAATGTCAGTAGATAGCGTACAATCTACACCTTTTAAACAGACAGGAAAATCCCAACATGAGTGGTGGTATCCAACTATCCAGTGAACTGATTTCAGACGTTAAGGATGTGCTCGTGAAACATGATGCTTCCGCAGCTGATGAGCTGATGACCACGCAGTATCTGTCCGCTATTATTGGCTTTGTTCTTGCCCATCAGACCAATCCAGGCCTGGACAAGCGCGGTTTTCTCAATGACCTGAGCACCTTCATGGGACAGGTTCTGGACCAGGTGGAGGCCGATATGAAGCCTCAGCAAGCCTCGCAGGAGGCCTTTGGCATCTGGAAACCGGGCGAAGGGTAACAGCCGTACATGGAAATAGCATTCTGGCTAGAGCGCTGGAGCAGGGGTGAAACGGGTTTTCACCAGCAACACGTCAATCCTTACCTTGGCTATTACTATGGTGAAATGGGACCGCCTGCTGAAAAGCGGTCTGAATTCAGGGTTTTTGTTCCACTCTGCGGGAAATCGAAAGATCTGTGGTGGCTGCAACAAAGCGGATATGATTCAGTCGGCGTTGAGTGCAGTGAACTGGCTGTGGAGCAGTTTTTTGCTGAGCAGCAGTTAAATTACAGCAAGATGAGTATGAACAGTCATGTCAGTTATAAAACAGACAAGCTGGAAATCCTGCTGGGTGATTTTTTTACACTGCAAGCTGATGATATCGGCAGCATTACGGATATTTTTGACCGTGCGTCGCTGATTGCACTGCCAGTAGATATGCGCAGGGCGTATGCAAATAAAATAACAGAAATACAAAATCCGGGAACACGCACCTTATTGATTACTCTGACATATGCGGAAAATGAAATGGATGGTCCGCCATTTTCGGTCACCGAAGAGGAAGTCAGTGAACTATACAGTGATAATTTCAGAATCGAAAAACTTGCGGTAAAAAATATCCTTGAAGATGAACCAGGATTCAAGCAGCGTGGTCTTACCGCGTTAACAGAAACAGCCTATAAACTTACAAGATACAAATAATATGACAACACAAGTTGCACAATCCTCAGATCCGGTAAAAGGTCATGCACACCCGGCTTTCACCTGGGTCCGTTCTGAGCGCATAGAGTCACTCAACGTGACGGTTGAAGAGTATCAGCATAACAAGACAGGTGCCTTGCACTATCATATTGACGCTGACAATAATGAAAATGTGTTCCTGGTCGCATTCAGAACTGTACCGATGGACTCAACCGGCGTCGCGCACATACTCGAGCATACAGCCTTGTGCGGCAGTAAAAAATATCCAGTGCGTGATCCGTTCTTCATGATGATCAGGCGATCACTGAACACCTTCATGAATGCATTCACCAGCAGTGACTGGACAGCATATCCTTTTTCCAGTCAGAACATAAAAGACTTCAACAACCTTCTGGATGTCTACCTGGATGCGGCATTTTTCTCCAGGCTGGATGAACTCGATTTTCTGCAGGAAGGGCACCGTGTTGAATTCAAGCAACCGGATGATCCCCAGAGTGAACTTGAGTTCAAAGGGGTGGTGTTCAACGAAATGAAAGGAGCGATGAGTTCACCTGTCAGTGTATTGTGGCAAACATTAAGCGAACAACTGTATCCCACAACAACTTATCACTACAATAGTGGTGGTGAGCCGGTTGATATCCCTGACCTGACTTACCAGCAGCTCAAGGATTTCTATACAACACATTATCATCCCAGTAATGCGGTATTCATGACCTTCGGCGATATCCCGGCATACGAACACCAGAAACAGTTTGAAGAAAAAGCCCTGTGCCATTTCGACAAACTTGATGTGAATATACATGTCGATGACGAAAAGCGTTTCGACAAGCCCGTGGTGATAGAAGATGCGTATGCCTTCGATGTGGTCGAAGGCGAAACTGAAGATCACAAGACTCACCATGTGCTTGCATGGTTGCTGGGTGCCAGTACTTCGCTGGATGAAGTCATGAAATCCAACCTGTTGTCACACGTATTACTGGAGAACAGCTCATCACCGTTGCGCAAGGCGCTGGAAACCACCAGGCTGGGTACTGCGCCATCTCCGCTGTGTGGACTTGAAGATTCGAACCATGAAATGTGCTTTATGTGCGGTATCGAAGGCAGCGAGTCCGAAGACGCACAGGCATTTGAAAAGCTCGTGATCGACGTACTGCAGGACGTTGCCGAAAATGGTGTTCCACAGGAGCATCTTGAAGCCGTTTTACACCAGCTGGAATTGAGTCAGCGTGAAATAGGCGGTGATGGCTATCCTTATGGCCTGCAGCTGATCCTTAGCGGTTTATCAGCCGCGATTCACCGTGGCGCCCCGGCACAATTACTCAACCTTGACCCTGTCATCGAGTCTTTGCGTGAAAAGATCAAAGACGCGTCCTACATCAAGCAACTGGTCAGGGAGCTGTTGCTGGATAATCCGCATCGGGTCCGACTCACGATGAAACCCGATACGGAATTGAGTAAACACAAGGAAGAAGCCGAGCACGCGCGCCTTACCAAAATGAAGGCGGCCATGTCGGATGATGACAAGGCACAGGTAATCAGGCGAGCGGCTGAACTGGCACAACGCCAGCAACAGGAAGATGATCCGGGAGTACTGCCTAAAGTCGGACTTGAAGATGTACCACCTGAGATCAAGATTCCAACAGCAATCGAAAAGACTATTTCAGATACTGATTCCACGCTGTATGCACAGGGCACCAATGGCCTTGTCTATCATGAGATGGTAGTTGATCTGCCGGATCTGGATGCTGATCAGCTGGACATGCTGCCGATGTTCTCGACCTGTTTGACCGAGCTCGGTGTAGGAGACAAGGACTACCTGCAGGTACAGGGCTGGCAATCGAGCGTCAGCGGTGGTGTCAGCGGCCATTCAAGCATCCGTGGCTACAGTGAAGATGTACAGCAAACACGCGGCTACTATGTATTGACGGGTAAGGCGCTGGAGCGAAACAATGAAAAGCTGGCTGAATTGATGCGGGATACTGTTCATGCCGTTCGTTTTGATGAGCATGATCGTATTCAGGAAATCATTTCACAACGGCGTGCGCGGCGTGAGCAGAGTGTTACCGGCAGCGGCCATACACTGGCGATGTCTGCAGCCTCGAGCGGGATGTGCCCGGTTGCTTCACTTGGGCATCGTTTCAATGGCCTTGAAGGCATACGTATACTGAAAGCCCTCGATGATGCTAATAAGGATGGCGCAGTTGCCGAGCTGGCAAATACGTTCAGCAATATTCACCAGAAACTCATCGTTGCTCCAAGACAGTACATGATCATTGGTGAAGAAGAAAAGCTCGATGGCATGGTCAATGGATTCGAGAAAGTATGGTCAGCTGAAACTGCTGATCCGTCTTTTGAGCCGTTCACAACCGGCAGTGTTGATGAAACTGTAAAACAGATGTGGGTCACCAATACCCAGGTAAATTTTTGTGCAAAGGCCTATCAAACAGTGCCAATGGACCACCCGGATGCAGCGCCTCTGTCAGTACTCGGCGGCTTCCTCAGAAACGGTTACCTGCATACTGCAATCAGGGAGAAGGGCGGCGCTTATGGCGGCGGTGCAGGTCATGACACCAACATTGCAGCATTTCGCTTTTTCTCATACCGCGATCCGAGGCTCAATGAAACACTCGATGATTTCGATCGTTCCATTGAATGGATGCTGACCGGCAAACATGAATGGAGAATGGTAGAAGAAGCCATCCTTGGTGTTATCAGTAGCATCGATAAACCCGGGTCACCCGCTGGTGAGGCCAGGCAGGCATTCCACAATCGGCTGCATGGGCGTACTCTGGACAAGCTGCAGGCATTCAGACAAAACGTTTTGAATGTAAGGCTCGATGACTTGAAACGCGTAACAGAAACCTATTTGTCTCCAGGTAAAGCCAGCACGGCTGTCATTACCAGTGCTGCTACGCTTGAACAGAAAGGAAATCTCGGTCTGCAAGTCATCAACCTGTAGAGTGCTACTGGCGGCTGAATGGAACAATCGATACACGTACTGCTGCTGGTGATTGATTGCCACATTCCGCATGCGCAATCACTGAAGCAGAAGCGTGCAGTGATTAAAAGCCTGATCGATCGTCTGCGTGCAAGATTGAATGCATCGGTTGCAGAAACAGGTCATCTGGATGAATGGCAGCGTTCTGTGATTGCAATCAGCCTGGTGAGCAATAACAGGCGGTACCTGCAGCAGCAAGTCGATATTATCGAACAACTTGTGGTTGCTTTCACAGGTGATCTTATCGTATCAAATATAGAACAGCACTGGCTTTAAGGGCAGGGGCCAGGGACGAGGTACCAGGGGGAAGGGGTGTCAGATTGGTGGTATGCTGGTTGAGGGTACTATTTCAGGTGATTACTTAACAGGTAGTTATGACTAAACAATTGCAAGAATATCAGCTGGTCGAAACCCGGCTGCAGGAAAAACTGGATAACGGCACCACACGCTGCAATCTGTGCCTGTGGCGCTGCAAGGTCGGCCATGGCCAGCGTGGCTTCTGCCAGGCGCATGTCAATCGAAACGGCACCCTCTATAACCTGTCGTACGGTATCCTTTCTTCGATTGATATCGATCCGATAGAAGAAAAACCAGTCAAACATTTTCGTCCGGGCACACAGGTCATGTCGGTTGGCAGCTACGGTTGCAGCTTCCGCTGTGGCGGTTGTCACAACCTCGACATTTCCTGGGGTGTGAGCGCGCTGGATGCGTTGGCGCGCGGTGAATCAAGAGAAGCATGGGTGACGCCGGAAAGCCTGATAGAAACGGCCAGGAGAGCGGGTGTGCAGGGTATAGCCTTCACTTACTCCGAGCCGGCTGTCTGGCTGGAATATGTCATGGATGTCTGCGAGCTGGCACACGAAGCCGGTCTTTACACGGTTTATGTCTCCAACAGCTTCGTGACCGATGAAGCACTGGAACTGGT
>DAOWLL010000489.1 GCA_030641945.1 Gammaproteobacteria bacterium
ATCGAGCATTGCCTGCATCGGCAAGTTTATGCTTGAGCCCAATGCCAGCGCAGCCAGTACATTCGCATAATTATGCTGGCCGCGAATTCTCAACTCTGCCGTGCTTAACAATATCTCATCACCAACACATAGATACTGCCTGCCCTGTTTCTCACACAAGCCAAAATCACCTGCAGCCGGTTTGCTCAATGTAAAACCAATTGCATTATTCTGATGGTTCAGCATTTTGCTGACAAAAGCATCATCACGATTAATAACGGCATGCGATGCATTTTCATATATCACCTGCTTGCTCATTGCATACGCATTGACATCAGCATATCGGTCCATATGATCAGGACTGACATTGAGCACCACAGCCGCCGCCATAGGCAGGCTGTGCAGGGTTTCGAGCTGAAAGCTGGACAGCTCGAGCACGTACAGTTCCTTTGGGTCATTCAACAGGTCCAGCACCGGCAATCCGATATTGCCGCCGGCAACCGCGTTTACACCCGCCTTTTTTGCCATCAACGCCAGCAAGCTTGTCACTGTACTCTTGCCATTGGAGCCTGTAATGGCGATGACAGGTGCATCAACTTCATGTGCAAATAAATCAATATCGCCAGTAATCTCTACGCCGCCATCACGCGCCTGTTGCAGCGCCGGATCACTGAGTGGCACACCAGGACTGACAACAATGCGCTGAGCGTTGATAAACAGCTTGCTATTAAAATTCCCGGTATATAAAGGTATATCGCTGAATGATTGTTTAAATTCGTTTAGCGCGGGCGGAATGTCGCGACTATCAACGACCACTATTGATTCGCCCAGTTCGTGTAAATGACGCACCACAGACAATCCGGTCATACCGAGTCCAACGACCAGGGTATAGGCATGCGCATCACTTCGTGGTGTCGTCATTGCATTTTTCCTGATAACAGCCTGTAACATAGTCTCACTAGCGAACCTTCAATGAAGCCAGCCCGATCAGCACCAGCACAACAGTTATGATCCAGAAACGCACGATCACTCTCGGCTCCGGCCATCCCTTTAATTCAAAATGATGATGCAATGGCGCCATACGAAATATCCTTTTACCAGTAAGCTTGTATGAGCCCACCTGTAAAATGACAGACACTGTTTCCATTACGAAAACGCCACCCATAATCAGCAGTACAATCTCCTGCCTTACCAGCACCGCAACCACACCCAGGGCCGCGCCAAGCGCAAGCGCGCCGACATCACCCATGAACACCTGCGCTGGATAGGTGTTGAACCACAGGAACCCAAGCCCGGCGCCTACCAGTGAACCGCAAAATATTGCCAGCTCACCAACACCGGATATATATGGAATACCGAGGTAATTCGCAAACGTAGAGTGGCCGGTTGCATAAGCAAACACACCTAAAGCTCCGGCCACCATAACAGTCGGCATTATCGCAAGACCATCAAGACCGTCAGTAAGGTTAACTGCATTACTTGAACCAACAATGACGAAATAGGTGAACACGATAAAGAACCAGCCCATATCAACAACAACATCTTTTAAAAACGGCATTATCAATGATGTCTCTATTGGATTATCTGCCAGCTGATAGAGAAAGACAGCGGCACCAAGCCCGAACACGGTTTGCCAGAAATATTTTACTTTCGCAGACAGGCCTTTTGAATTGCCGTAAAGCAGCTTCTTGTAGTCATCAACACCGCCAACCAGTCCAAACAACAAGGTCACAGTCAAAGCCACCCACATTTGATAATTTCCCAGGTCACTCCATAACAAGGTGCTGATAGCGATTGATATTAGAATCAATGAGCCACCCATTGTAGGTGTGCCTGCCTTGGACAAATGAGTCTGCGGCCCGTCATTACGCACCTGCTGGCCAATTTTATAACTGGTCAGTTTGCGAATCATTGGGGGCCCAATTATCAGCGACAGAACCAGTGCGGTTATCGTCCCCAGAATGGCCCGAAGCGTGAGGTACTGGAATACATTAAAGCCACTATGAAACTGTTGTAGATATTCGGTTATAAACAGCAGCATTAGTGCCCCCTCTGCGCATTATGCTCATCAACTAGAGCATGAACTATTTGCTCCATACCCATACTGCGTGAGCCTTTTACCAGCACAACCGAATTCCCGGTGATGCCCTGCTCAAGCTGCTTGATTAACTGCTGACGATCTTCAATAAATTGCCCATCAGGAC